>NZ_JBIDDG010000018.1:0-135424 GCF_043205005.1 Micromonospora sp. NPDC047620
AACAAACCATAAAGGCTTGCCAGTCCGGGGTATAAATCAATTTGGCACTGGCTTATCAAGCACCCTGTTGAGTTCTCAAAGAACAACCACACACCGCCCGGAAACCCCACACCGTGGAGCCCCCGACCCGGGGCATTTCGTTCACATCCCCGCCGCTCTCGCGCCGGGCACTTTCACTACGCTACCCGCTGGTTTCCGCCGAGTCAAACCGCTCTGCCGCGATCCGCACCACTTCAACCCAATTTCCGGACACCACAACCAGACCGGCTTCCACCGATTCCGATCGCAGCTTCCGACAGACCGGCCGCCGCGGTCTCCCGCGAACTCGCCCGGTTTCCTGCCGGCGTCGAACCTTACCCGGTCGGCTCCGCCTCACCAAATCCGCCTCACAGCGAATCCGGGGCACCGCCCGGTCCCGGGTCCAAGGAGTGCAACCCCTCGAACCGGAAGCTCATTCCCACGCTCCGGCCTCCAGGACTTTCGCCCCGTTTCGTCCGTTCCGCGCTGGCAGAGAGAAAGTTACGCCCCCGGCGGATTGATCGTCAAATCCGCCGGGGGCGTCGCCCGTCACAGTCGCGCGGGCGTACGGCTAGCTGCGCAGCTCGACCCCGGCGAACGACCGCTTGCCGCGGCGCAGCACCAGGTACCGACCGTGCAGCAGGTCCTCGGGGCTCACGGTGGCGTCGGTCTCGGTGACCCGGTTGTTGTTGACGTAGGCGCCGCCCTCGGCGATCACCCGGCGGGCCTCCTTCAGGCTCGGGACCAGCCCGGAATCGCGCAGGAGCCCGGCGACGTCGGGCAGCTCGTCGAGGTGGACGAGGCCGGCCTCGGTCAGCGCGGCGCGCAGCGTCGCCGGCGTGAGCTCCTCCAGCGAGCCCCGGCCGAAGAGCGCCTGGCTGGCGGCGACCACCTGCGCCATCTCCCGCTCGCCGTGCACGAGCGTGGTCAGCTCCTCGGCGAGCGCGCGCTGTGCCGCCCGGGCCGCCGGCCGCTCCGCCGTCTCCTTCTCCAGCGCCTCCAGTTCCTCCCGCGAACGGAAGCTGAAGTAGCGCAGGTAGCGGCTCACGTCCCGGTCGTCGACGTTGACCCAGAACTGGTAGAACGCGTACGGGCTGGTCATCTCGGGGTCGAGCCAGATGGCGCCGCCCTCGGTCTTGCCGAACTTCGTCCCGTCCGACTTCGTGACCAGCGGGGTGGTGAACGCCTGCACCGGGCCGGCGCCGCGCCGGCGGATGTAGTCCACCCCGGCCGCGATGTTGCCCCACTGGTCGGAGCCGCCGAACTGGAGCTGGCAGCCGTGCCGGCGGTGCAACTCGAAGAAGTCGTTGGCCTGGAGCAGTTGGTAGCTGAACTCGGTGAAGCTGATTCCGCTCTCCAGCCGCGCCTTGACCACCTCCCGGGCCAGCATCCTGTTGACCGGGAAGTGCTTACCGACGTCGCGGAGGAACTCGACCACCGACATCTCGCCGGTCCAGTCGAGGTTGTTGACCAGTTGCGCGGCGTTCTCGCCCTCGTACGAGACGAAGGGGGCGAGCTGGTCGCGGATCCGGGCCACCCAGCCGGCGACCACCTCGGGCGGGTTGAGGGTCCGCTCGGCGCTCTCCTTCGGGTCGCCGATCTGGCCGGTCGCGCCGCCGACGAGCAGCAGCGGCCGGTGCCCGGCGAGCTGGAGCCGACGGGCCGTGGTGACCTGCATGAGGTGGCCGACGTGCAGGCTCGGCGCGGTCGGGTCGAAACCCACATAGTAGGTGGCGGCACTGCCGTCGAGCAGCGTACGCAGCTCGTCGAGGTTGGTGGAGTCCTGGATCAGGCCGCGCCACCGCAGGTCATCGGTCAGGGAGTCCCGCCCGGGCGGCGGGAGGCTGCTGTCGGTCACGGTCACCCATTCTCCCCTATGACCGGGCGCCTGCCGTAGCGGGTTTGCGCAGCCGGCGGCGGCGTAGGCTGGCGACGCCATGATCGGGAAGGGGAACGCCGTGGACATGCCGGATCTGACGGGCGGCTTCGTCGCCCTGCTCGGCCTCAGGTTCGACGAGGTCAGCGGGGACCGCGTGGTGATCCGCTGGCAGGTCCGCCCGGAGCTGCACCAGCCGTTCGGGATCCAGCACGGCGGCGTGTACTGCTCGGTGGTCGAGACCGCGGCCAGCGTCGGCGGTTCGGTGTGGCTGGGCGACCGGGGGCGGGTCGTCGGCGTGTCGAACCAGACCGACTTCCTGCGCGCGGTCCGCGACGGCGAGCTGACCGGCGTGGGCACCCCCGTACACCGGGGGCGCAGCCAGCAGCTCTGGCAGGTGGAGATCACCGACGCCGACGCCCAGCTCGTCGCCCGCGGCCAGGTGCGACTACAGAACCTCTCCCCCGCCTGACCCGCGCCCCGGCCAGAGGCGCGGTGGCGACGGTCAGCCGCGGGCCTCGTCCAGCACCGGCTCCCCGGCGTCGTCGCACGGCGGCGCGGCCGGCCGGCGCAGCCGGACGCCGGTGATCGCGCGGTGGTCGATGCGGGCCACCTCCAGCTCCCAGCCGTCCACGGTGACGCTCTCCCCGCGACGGTGGGAATGTGGCCGAGGCAGGTGAGCACCAGGCCCGCGATGGTGGTGTAGTCGCCGCCGGGGCGGCCGGGCAGCTCGACCCCGACGTCGGTGAGGTCGTGCACCGGGAAGGTGCCGGGGAGCAGCATGGGGCCGTCCGGCTCGGTGCGCACGGCGCGCACGTCCCGGTCGGTCTCGTCGTAGATCTCCCCGACGATCTCCTCCAGGATGTCCTCGAGGGACCCGGCCGGCGTAGGCCAGTCTGTGCCCACCGGGCCGGCCGGTGAATCCTCGCCCCGGCCCGGGAAGCGGTCAGGCTCGCTCGGCGACCGGCGGGGCCGTCAGGTCGAGCACGTACGAGCGGCCCTCGGGGCGGAAGCCGAGCCGGTGGTAGTAGGGGGCGACCATGCCGGGCGGGGTGACCACCCGGCGGAACCCCCGGTCGGTGAAGAGGCGGCTGCGCCGGTAGACGAACTCGCCCGGGGTGAAGTCCCGGAACCGCCGGGTGACGTAGTCGAGGTCGACCTGCGCCACGCCGTCGGGCTCGGCGTGCGACAGCACCACGCCGACCACCTCGTCGGCCCGCAGCACGAGGAAGGCGGAGCGCTCGGCGGAGGTGCCGGGCGGCCAGCGGAAGCCGGGGTTGAAGCGGGCGATGTCCGTGCCGTGGACGCGCAGCGTGTGGGCGAGGAACTGGTCGTCCACGCCGACCTCGACCACCTGGTAGGTCGCCTCGTCGTGGCGGGTGGCGAGCATGGCGCGCAGATACCAGACGTTGATCACGGCCAGCACGACGTTCAGCCCGACCATCGGCCAGACCTGCACCGCGGCGTTGTAGCCGATCAGGATCAGACACCCGAGCAGGTTCAGGGCACGCAGCCGGAGAATGCGCGTCTGCAGCAGCGACCAGACCAGCAGCGCCGAGCCGGTCCAGCCGATGAGTTCCAGCCAGTCCACCCCGCGAGAGTAGTGGTCACCCGGGTCAGCCCGCACGGCGGGCGCGGGGCCGGTTCACCGGTCGGCGAGCTCCAGCACCCACTCCTCCACCTCGGCGCCGCGGCCGTTGGCGTACCCCCTGTCCTCGCCCGTGACGACGAAGCCGCACTTGCGCAGCACGGCGAGCGAGGCCCGGTTGTCCTTGGCGGCGCGGGCGTGCACGGGCCGCTGGGGCAGCTCGCGCAGCAGGGCGGCGAGCGCGGCGGTGGCGTAGCCCCGGCCCCAGCGACGCGGGTCGATCCAGTAGCTGACCTCGGTCTTGTCGTCGACCGGGAAGGCGGTCACGTGGCCGACGACCTCGTCGTCGACGACGGCCGTGCGGGCGACGATCCGCTCGTCGGCGCGGAGCCGGCGCCAGTGCGCGTCGAACCGCGCCCGGTCGGTCGGGTCCTCCGGGCCGAAGGCGGCCATCCAGTTGGCCTCGACGTCCTGCTCGTGGTCGAAGAAGTGGGGCAGGTCGTCGTCGCGTACGGGGCGCAGGCGCAGGTCGGCGGTCACGGGCCCGAGGATAGGGCCAGGCGGTGACATCGCGGACCTCGCGTCACGCCCGCTGCGCCGCGTTCGCCAGTCCCGGCCGCGCCCCCGATCAGGCCCAGGGCGGACACGGACGCCCGTCGGTGCGCCGATTCGAGCACG
Source organism: Micromonospora sp. NPDC047620 (assembly GCF_043205005.1). Lineage (NCBI taxonomy): Bacteria > Bacillati > Actinomycetota > Actinomycetes > Micromonosporales > Micromonosporaceae > Micromonospora > Micromonospora sp. NPDC047620. The sequence goes on from NZ_JBIDDG010000018.1 coordinate 4,161, forward strand.
CCGGGCCGGCGCCGCGCGGACAATGAGCTGGTGACACGAGCGGTACGGGGCGCGCGGGCGGGCGGGACGCCCGTCGGCACGGCGGCGGGCGCACGGGCGGCGGGCGCGGCGTCGCTCGGAGCGCTTGCCGTGGGCGCGCTGGCCGTCGGGGCCGTCGCCGTCGGGGCGCTGGCCATCGGTCGGCTCGCGATCCGCCGGGCCGTCGTGCGGGAGTTGCGCATCGGCCGGCTGGAGATCGACGAACTGGTCGTGCGCGAGCGCCCCGCCGGCGACGGGTAGCGGCCCGACGGTTAACCGCGGCTGTCGACCGAGACGTAGTGAACTCCGCGCTGGTCATCGTCCATTCGCTCAGCGATACCGTCGCGCCCGCCGGCCGACGAGCCCGGTGGAGAGGTCGTCGGCGAACATCCGTGGTTCCGCCGTCTCTTCTCGCGGATCGTCACGGGACGGCTGTCGGGGCGGTTGCCAGGTCCCGGGCGGCGACCGCCCGCAGCCACTGCTGGGCCAGCAGGGCGTGACCCGGTTGTGTCAGGTGCACGCCGTCCGCCGTCCAGACCTGCTCGTCGGCTGTTCCGGCACCGAACAGGTGGTCCACCGTCACCAACGTCGCGTCGAAGTCGACGGCCAGTTTGCGCACCACGTCGGCCTTCGGCCCGAGGTCTTCGCGCCATGCCCGCTGTCCGTCGTCGAGCGGGATGAGGAAGGGCTCGATCAGGATGACGGCGGCGTCGAGCCGCCGTCGGGTCAGGTCGAGGATGTGCCGGTAGTCGCGTTCGAACTCCTCCACGGTGGTGGGATCGTCGGCACTGTACCGGCGCCAGGTGTCGTTGATGCCGATCAGCACCGACACCACCTGCGGCGCGAGCCGCAGGCAGTCGTCGTCCCACCTGGCGCGCAGGTCGCGGACCCGGTCGCCGCTGACGCCCCGGTTGAGGAAGGTGACGGCGTGCTGCGGGTGCCGGGCGGTGAACCAGGCCGAGGCCATCATGGCGTATCCGCCACCGAGGTCGTCGGACCGCTCGCGGTTGCGTCCCGCGTCGGTGATGCTGTCGCCGATGAACAGCACCCGTCCGCCGGGTGGGATCTCTTCTGTCATCACGGGCCTCCATTGCGTCGCGTGGGTGCCGGAGCCGGGCAGGGCGATCGTACGCGTGCCCGGCTGAGAGGTCGGCTGGTCAGAATCGTGGTAGGGGCCGGCCCATCCTGTACCAGTCGACCGTCTGGTACTTCGTCCCGAACGGGCGCGCCTTGCTGCTGACCTTCGATCCCGAGGCGGATCTGAGCATGGGCTGGGACCAGTGCGTCGAGCAGGAGTCGCTCTACCGAGACGTCCCGAGGACCTGGTTCGCCTGGTGCGCAACGTTCATGGATAGCACGCTAGTCAGCACGTCCTGGCCGGTGCAGCCAGGGCGCGGCCCTGGGCGCCGCCGCGATCAGGGCGACCGCGAGCGCCGTGATCACCACCTGCCCGATCCGGCCGGGCGTAGTCCCCGGCACCGTGTCCAGCACGTAGTCGGCGTACCCGTTCGCCGCCGCGCCGCTGGCAAGGACAACCAGCCAAGCAACAGCCCTTCGATCCGGCGCAGCGCTAGCAACAGCGCCGCGAGCGGATCGAACACGGTCAGCGAGGTGAAGCACACCATCAGTCAGGTGGGGGTGGACGGGCTTGGACCACCCGGCCGGACGCCGAGCAGGTCGCCCAGGTGGACGATCCCGCCGTACGCGAGGAGGCAGACAGCGGCGATCACGACGACCCGAACCCACCGGCGCACACCGGCCCACCGCCGGAGCGATCTCCGTCTCGCCGCGCCCACCGGCCCCCCGTTCCAGTCGGACAGTGCCCCGCCCGCGCCGCATCGATGCTAATGCGGTTCCAGGGACGTTCGCTGCGCCGGTCCAGACCACCACCGGCGGCGTTGGAGGCGTGCCGGATCGCCTCCCTGGACCTCCCCGCGACACTGGCAACGTTCTGGACCCGCACCTCGAGAGCCGGCAAACGTTTGTGGTCAGCGCACTAGCCGGCCCATGGGACCTCGGCGGGCCGCTGTCCCCCGCGCCGATCCGACGTGGTGTAGCGCCCGGGCCCGGCGTCGTCGGGTCAGTAGCCTTCGAATTCACTCACGGCGTCGGGGTGGGCGAAGAAGGCGCCGGGATAGCGCGGCGGGTACCGCAGGGCGACGTCGCGGTCATCGGGCGGAAAGGCCCGATTGATGCCGAGTGCCACCTCGTAGCCGCCGTGGACGAGTAGCTGTTTCGCTCCCGGAATGTACTCGTTCTCGACCTGGTACCGCAGCTCGGTGAACTTGGCCCGCACCGCATTGCCGAGCGCCACCAGATTCAGGGCCTCGGGACCGCCGTCGACCCCTGCCTGAAGCGCTCTGGTGAGGGTGCTCGTAAATGGGTCGATCTCGCTCCCGAACAGCATCACCCGGCCAGCGCCCAGCAGCGACAACTGTACGCCGTGCCGGTGACCGGCCGGTGGGTCCGGCCGGGTGAAGTGCCGCGCGGCGATCTGCGCGGAACCGCAGTCCAGCAGGACGACGAGTCGGGTGGCCGCGCTGTCCCGCATCAGGTCGGCGACCCTCCTGAGCACGGACCGCCGGCTGCCCGGATCCTCGGTCTGCTGCTCCGCGCCCTCGGGGGTCTCCCAGTGTTCCGGGCCGGTCGCGGCGTAGGAGAACAGCAACGTGTCCGACGCCGCCGCGGCGGCCCGGCGCACGGCGTCGATCACCGCGTCGGGGGACTCCCCGCGCACGAGCTGTTCGGTGTGCGCTTCGAGGAAGGGCGTGCCGATGTTCGGGGAGACGAGGGCGCGGGCCAACGCCCTGGTCGCCTCCACCGCCGACTCGTAGCCGTGGCCGAAGCCATGGTCCGCGTCGGGGTCGGGGGTGTCTCGGCCGACGAGGACGGCTCGGGAACCGGCGAGGACGGGCAGGAGCGGATGTCGTCGCGGGGTCGCGTCGGCTGTCATCACTCCATTCTGGAGACCGAGAGCCGGCCAGTCGATGCCCCGGCCATGTTGGTGTCGGGGGAGCGCGGGCCGGCACCTCGCGCCGCAGGTCGCTCCCTGCGGGCCGGCTTGCGGCGCGTCAACCGCCGTGCCCGTACCGGCTCGGCCAACCCGCCGACCCGCTCTCGGCAGCACCATCACCACCGTCGAGAGTGAGCCCCTACCGCCTCGTCCAAACGGACGACACTCGGCGTGTCACCGACCCGGTGAACGTTCATGGACAGCGCACTAGCCTGACCGCCGTGGTCATCCCACCCGGCAGTCGCTGGGCCCCGGGATGCTCGTCTTTCCAGGAGGTCCCATTGAAGCGGGCGACGCGCCGCTCCTGGGAGATGACCCAGCCGTGCTCGCCGCCCGCTCCGCTCCCGCCGCGAAATCACGCCTGGTTGTCTCCCTGGTGGTGGGCTCTCCGCGACCGGTCTTCTCGCCGCTTCGCCAGGATGATGAGTGCGCCGGAGACGACGCCTGCGAAGTACGGGACGGCACGAGCAGGACGCCACCGACGGAACACCACGCCGCGAGGCCCCAGCCGATCCCGGCGGGCACGGCGACCCCGCGTCCGGCGAGGTGCCAGGTCAGGCAACCCAGGAGGATCAGGGGCACGGCGAAGCTTCCCGGACCGGCCCAGAAGGTGACCGCGTTCTGAAGGGATGCCACCGTCTGGTCGGCGCCGCTGTCCGTCAGCCCGAGCGGGACGGCTGCCCACACCCCTCGGCCGACCCAGCCGGCGATGTCTTCGCGGGAGAAGACAGTCAGCAACAACAGGTGACCCGTCCCCAGCACGAGCATGATGCCGCTCGCCCAGCGCAGCAGTTGCTTACCGGCGTTCATCGTCAGCCCCGCTCCCGATACCGTGCCGGGAGATCGTCGCGGAGTGCCAACACGTCCTCGACTGCGAAGTCAGCGGTGGGTTCGTGGATGCGCCACGGAACGCTGGCGTGTGCGGTGTTCGGAAGTCTCACGTGCAGGGCCCTCCCAAATTTCTCGTCGCGTCGCCGGCGCCGCAAGATGATCTCCTGTGTCAGCCAGCACAGGCTGTTATGGTTAGCACAGAGGAGGTGGCGTGACAACACGACGAAAGCAGACCAGCGGAGAGAGCCGCGAGCTGATCCTCACCGCGGCGGCAGAACTGTTCGCGACCAAGGGCTACCGGCAGACGACGTTTGCCGACGTGGCCGAGCGGTCCGGGATCAGTCGGGGCTCCATTCCGTGGCACTTCGGCAGCAAGGAGGGTCTGCTGCTGGCGGTCCTCGAACGGTCGGTGGACCTGCTCCACGCAAGCCTCGGCGAGGCGCCCGGCCCAGGCGCGGAGACCGGGCTGGACCACCTGATGAAGGGGCTCGGCGCGCTGTTCACGCGGCCCACGACCAGACTGTTCGTCACGCTGCTGGTAGAGGCGCTGGAGCCGGACTCCCCCATCCATGACCGATACGTGGCGATCCACGACACCCTGCGCGGTCACTGCAAGCGCTGGCTGGACCGATTCGCGCCGCCGGCCGGCTTGTCCACCGACGCGCTGGCAGTCGCGATCGTCGGGGCGGGGATGGGCATCCACCAGCAGTGGCTGGTGGCGCCCGACCGGGTCGACATCGAGCAGTCGCTGGCCGCGTTGCGGGCATTGGTGGCGGGAGTCGTGCCGGCAAGCGGGACATGACCGACCGTCGCGCCGGCTACGGCTTCCTCGCGGTGCGCTGAAATCCCCCGCCGGAACCGGTCGTCGACGGCCCGTGCCGGGTCCTCGTACTGCCACCCACCCCGCGCGGTCCCACGGTCAGGCCCGCGCCGGCGGGCAGGGCCTGTGCAGCCAGGCCGACGTGCCCACCCGGCGCACCGCGCCGCTATCCAGGGGTCACGAGGCCCGCCAGTGCGATCCGGACGTGCCGAGGTTGGCGGTGTTCGAGCGGGTACGGGAGCCGCGATCGTCGAGGTGGTCAGTCGGTGCGAATGCCGGTCAGGATCTGCATGGCGTGGCGCTCCCTGGCCGCGAGTTCGGTGAGGAGCACCGAGGCTCGGATCAGGTGGTCCGGGTCGCCGGTTTCTCCGGCGGCCGTGATGTGGTGGGAGACCTCGGTCCATGACGGGGCGATCTCGGCGTACCGCCGGTGACCGAGGCGGACGTTGTCGTCGTCGACGATCGTGGCGCATTCGGCGAGGAAGTCGCGGTACATGGCGCGAAACAGGGCGCCGCCGGTCCCGCCGCGTTCCATCAGCGCTGCGGCCAGCGGGAGGTCGCGGGACGGGTCGCGGGAGCGGTCGAGCCACCGCGCCACCTGTCGGGCCGCCTTGTCGATGCCGCGATGGCCGAGGTTGGCGATGGGTGGGTTGAGGAAAGCGTGCGCGTTGTTGCGGATGGCCGCCCGGATGGCGTGGCCCAGATCGGGCCGGCCGGTGGGGCTGGCGATGGTGTAGGAGAGGTTGCGGGCGGTCATCGGCCCGCGTTCGTTGCGGGCCCGTTCCAAGCTCGTCAGCGTGGTCGTCACGGTGCCGCCCTGCTGGGCGGTGTCGATCAGGTAGGCATGGGTGTCGTCGTAGCCGTACATCGCGGCGAAGTGAGCCCCGAAGTGGACTTTCGTGCTGAAGTAGTCCAGGTGGTAGGAGTCCAGTTGCAGGCCGACCGGGCGTCCGGCGGCGAGGGCGACGACCACGTTCTGCCAGGCCTTACGGGGCGAGGCGGTCTCCTGGATGTGCAGCGTCAGGCCCAGCCGGTCGGCCACGGTTCGGGTAATCGTGGTCGGCTTGGTGCGGCCGCCGAGGAACGGAAAGTCCATGCTCCTGGCATCCCAGTAGACGAAGCCCAGACCTTCGCCGAGGCCGAACAGCATGGGCTCGGACAGGTCGACGCCCTCGTGGCGCAGCAGGGCACCGAGCGTGGTGGTCTCGCAGTGCTGACCGGCGGGGAACGCCACGTTCTCAATGATCATTCGGTCTCCTTATCTGCTGGTCGGGACGGGCCGGACGGGGGTCGGACCGGCCAGGCGATCTCCGTGCGGAGCGCGGCCGTGGGTGTGCCGGGTACGGGCGATACGAGGTAGCGCTCCTCGGCTGGGCCCGCCAGCGCCCGGCCGTGCTCGGCGATCCAGCGTCCCAGCGACCGGTAGGCGGTATCGATGGCGTCGTAGCCGCCCTCGTGGACGGTCGCGGCGAGCAGGCAGCCCGGCAGTTCCCCGGGCGCAATCGTCGCGGTCGGCCGGGGCGGGCGCGCCACCGGCGCGAACAGCTCCACCTCCAACTCCGCCGCGTCGAGGTCGTCGCTGAGGTATCGGGTCCCGACCGGCCCTGCCGGGGCGATCCCCTGCGCGGCGAGGCCGGCGAACAGCCGCGCGAACCCGGGCGCCAACGCCTCGGCCAGCCCGCTCAGCGGGGTACGCACCAGCATGCGGGCGGTGGGCTGGGCATCGCGCCACCGTTCGTACACGTGTAGCCAGCCCGGCACGCGTCCCGGCTCGGCCAGAACAGCCCCCAACCGCCCGGCGATCTCGTCGAGCCGGGCCGCCCGCGCGGCCACGCGTTCCCGGTGCCGCTCGATTACGGCGCGGGTCTGCTCCGGGGTTTCGGCCGCCAGGATCTCGGCGATCTCGGGCAACGGCACCTCCAGCTCTCGCAGCCGCCGGACCAGCCCCGCTCTGGGGAACTGGTCGACGCTGTACCGGCGGTAGCCGGTATCCGGATCGACCGACGCCGGGACGAGCAGACCCAACCGGTCGTAGTTGCGCAGCACTCGAACGGACAAGCGGGTCGCTCGCGCGAACACCCCGATCGGCATCAACCCCGTCACCGGCGCCTCCAACAGCCTCGACCCTCCCCATGGGAGAGGGTCAACCTCGGCCCGGCCCTGCCGCGCCGACCACGGAACGAATCATGATGGAACGGGTCCGGCCGGCCACGTACCCCAGCGCGCTCGCGGGTCGCGCGCCCGGCAGCTCGCCGTCACGCAGGCTGAACCGGTCGGCACGGGCCCGCACAGGTGCGTTGCCGGCGGCAACGACCCCTCCGGCTCCGCGAGCAGCGACCCGTACTGCCTCTTCGGGGACAGGGGTGACGCCGGAGCGCGTGCCGTCCGGCGTCAGGCACGGCGGCTGGCCCAGCTCGGCACCCAGGCCTCGGCCGGAGTGGCCGGCCGCGCGGCCGTCAGGTGCTGGCGGAGTGCGGTGAGGGTGGGATGCGGGTTGCCCGCGAGGCACACGAACCAGTGCGGGTAGACCGGCGTCGGGCCGTGCAGCGGGATGCGACGCAGGTCGTGGGTGGTTGGCCAGATGTACCGGTCGCCGACCGAGCGACTCGAGCGGGTACCGGCTGACCGGGTCGGCCGCGTGCTGGTCGCGTGGAACATCACGGGCACCGGGGCGATCGCGGTGCTCACCGCGCTGTGGGGCGTTCTGGCCGGGGCCACCGACGTACGCGTCGCGATCGGTGTCGCCGGCGTGCTGCTCCTGGCCACCCCGTACCTGCTCCCGCGCCGCTCCGGCACGCAGTCGCCGGCCACCGGGCCTGCGCGGCCGTTCGTCAGCGCTGCTCGATGACCGGGCCAGGTCCGATCCCGGCCGGACGGGCTCTGGCCCGTCCCCGGCTGTTCTCCGGTGGCCGGGCCACGACCCGCCGGCGAGGCGTCAGACGTACCGACGCCATGCTCACCGTCAGCGCAGCCGCCGGGCGGTGAACCTGGTCGGCGGCTCGGCGATCGCGTCCTGGGCCGCGATCAGCTGGATCTCCCGGGTGCCCGCCGCGAGGGTCGCCTCGAGTACGGCGAAGACGGAGGCGATGGTGCGTTCCAGTGCCGTCGCGGGCGAGCCCGTCGTCCGCAGGTGCGCGAGATACAGCGCCGCGGTGACGTCACCGCCGCCGTTCGGGCTGATCGGCAGCAGCGGCGTCGTCACGGCCCAGGCGCCCTCGTCCGAGACGGCCACCACCTCCAGCGAGCCCACCGGCACGTCGCCGTGGAGCACGCTGGTGACCAGGACGTGCCGCGGCCCCGTCCCGCGCACCACGTCGACCGCCTCCAGCAACTCCGCCAACGAGTTCGTCGTACGGCCGGCGAGGAAGTCCAGCTCGAACTGGTTCGGGGTGATGATGTCCGCACGCGGCACGACGACGTCCCGCATGAACTCCGGGATGCCGGGCCGGACGAACATCCCGCGGCCGGCGTCGCCCATCACCGGGTCGCAGCAGTACACGGCATCCGGGTTGGCCGCCTTGACCTTGTCCACCGCGTCGAGGATCACCGCGCCCATCGCCGGGTCGCCCTGGTAGCCCGACAACACGGCGTCAGCGCTGCCGAGGACCCCGCGGTCCGCGATGCCCGCGATCACCTCGGCCACGTCGGCGGGCGCCAGCAGCGGCCCTCGCCACGCGCCGTACCCGGTGTGGTTGGAGAAATGGACCGTCAGTACCGGCCAGACCTCGTGCCCGAGCCGCTGGAGAGGAAAGGCCGCCGCCGAGTTGCCCACGTAGCCGTAGGCGACCGAAGACTGGATGGACAGGATCTTCACCGGCTCATCATGACGGTTCCCGCCGGTGCCACACGTACTGCCCACCGTTTCTGTCGAGTGACCCACTCCGGGCCCTCCTGCGATGGCAGAACCACTGACGGGGGCTTCCACCGCCGGCGACTGTTGGAGCTGTGCACAGCGACCCGCACGCTCGCAGCCGCCGTCCGGAACCTGTTGGCCACCTCGGCAAGCTGACCGAACGTGGGATCCGGCGGGCCGGCGGCGAACGCGTTCGACGCAGCGGCTAGTCTGCGCCTGTGCAGGAGGCGATGTCCTGGAGCAACCTCGATGGCTGACGCCGACGACGTCCGTCGCCTGGCACTGGCACTGCCTCACGTGGTCGAGATCGACAGTGACGGCTTCGACTTCCGGGTGGCCGGCAAGGGATTCGTCTGGTCCTACCCGGAGCGCAGACCCGGTGCGCCGCGCCTCATCCGCACCGACATCGCGGTGCTGTACGCCGGCGACGAAGCGGAGAAGCAGGCCTTGCTCCTCGGCGAGCCCGAGGTCTTCTTCACCACCCCCGCGTACGACGGGCTGCCCCTGGTCATGCTGCGGCTGGCGCAGGTGACCGTCGATCGCCTGGCGGAACTCGTCACCGACGCGTGGCGCATGCGTGCCCCGGAACCGCTCGCCGGCGACCTCGACGACGACCCGGATTCGTCGAGCCGAGACCTGAGCAGAGCCGCTCCGGAGGCCAGGTAGCACTCGCGCCGCCGCGTCCCCGCAGCCGGCTCCCGGCTTCGTGGCGCCCCGCCCACCCGCCTGACCAGGGCAGGGCCGCAGCGGCACGCCGGTCAGTCCGGCGGCCGGTTCCGGGTCGACAGTCGCATCATCGTCATCTGGTGGCCCTGCCGGCGGATCAGCCGTCGGTGGCGGGGCGGGCCACGCCGCCGACGATCGTGGCGAGCAGCCGGGGTTCCGCCTGCCGTGGCGGGCCGTCGAGTCCGCGGACGAGCACGAGGTCGGCTCGGGCCCCCACGGCGACGACTCCCCGGTCGGGTGATCCGAGCAGCCGGGACGGCACGGTCGACGCCATCGACCACACCTCCGCGAGACCGAAGCTGGTCTGCCGCAGCGCCCACCGGACGCACTCGAACAGCGACCGGCCGCTGCCGGCCAGCAACTCGGTGCCGGTCAGGCTGAGCCGGCCGTCGGCGTCCACGGTGACCGAGCCGCCGACCGGGGTGCGGTACTCACCGGGCGGGCAGCCGGCGAGGGCCGCCGAATCGCTGACCAGGACCGAGCGTTCGACGCCCTTCGCCCGCACCATGGCGGTGAGCGTGTCAGCGGGGAGGTGGTGACCGTCGGCGATGAAGCTCGCCGTCAGGGCCTCCTCCGCCAGCTGCGCCCACAGGTGGTTGGGATGCCGCGGCAGGACGGCGTGCGACCCGTTCCCGAGGTGGGTGGATAGCCGTGCTCCCGCGTGGACCGCCGCCCGCACCTGCTCCGGTGTCGCGGCGGTGTGTCCCAGGCCGACGACGATCCCGGCCTCGGTGGCGGCGCGGACGTACCGCGTCGCGCCGGGCCGTTCGGGCGCCAGCGTGACGAGGCGTACCAGGCCCGGGGCGACGTCGAGCCACTGCGTGAGCTCCCGCGGGTCCGGGTCGCGGACGTGCCGCCGGTCGTGCGCGCCACGGGGGCCGTCCGCGTCGGCCAGGTAGGGGCCTTCGACGTGTACGCCGACGACGACGTCGGCGACCAGGGGGTCGCTCGCGCGGGCGGCGGCTATCACGTCGAGGGTGGAGAGGATCTTCTCCTGGCTGGCCGTGATGATCGTGGGGCAGTACGACGTGACGCCCCGGCGGCACAGCGACCGGGTCAACTCGACCACGGTGGCGACCGACACGTCGTCGGCGTTGACGTCCGCGCCGGCGAATCCGTTGACCTGCAGGTCCACCAGCCCGGGAAGGATCGTGGGCTGGTCCGGCGTCGGCTGGGTCTCCTCGATGGACGAGATGCGGTCGCCGGAGATCCGCAGCCGCACGGGGCGACCGTCGGCGAGCCGGCCCTCGATGCGCGTCTGCTGCCCCGGTGGGGTCACGTCAGCTCGTCCAGGCCGCTCGCGGCTGCCGCGTCGGCGTGCACCGACACCGACCGGTGCGTCCGGAGCGCGCTCGCGGGGCAGGCCGGGCCGATGGGTCCGGTCAGGGCGAGCCTCAGCGCGGCCGCCTTGTGCCGGCCGTGCACGGTGACGACGATCGAGTTCGCGCTCAGCAGCGTCGGCACGGTCAAGGTGACCGCCTGGGCCGGCACGTCCTCCAGTCGGGCGAACAACCCCTCGTCGACCTGCTGTTGACGCGAGACCGGGTCGAGTTCGACCACCCGCACGGCGGCCGGGTCGTCGAAGCGGGCGACGTCGGGCTCGTTGAAGGCGATGTGTCCGTTCACGCCGATGCCCATGCAGGTAAGGTCGATCGGGCCCTGCGCCAGCAGCGTGGCGTAGCGGGCGGCCTCGGTGACAGGGTCCGCTTCGGGCCGCAGTCGCGTGAACGACCCGAGCCCGGCGACCGGCAACCGCTCCTGCAACCACTGCCCGAACGCCTGGGGATGCGTCTGCGGAAGTCCCACGTACTCGTCCATGTGGAAGGCGTGCACCCGGGACCAGTCGATCGAGACATCGCGTACCAGCGCCGCGAGCATCTCCTGCTGCGAGGGCGCCGCCGCCAGCACGATCCGGGCGCTGCCACGGGACGCGATCGCGCCACGGATGACGTCCGCGGCGACGCGTGCGGCGCCGGCACCGGCACCGGCCGGATCCGCTGTCACGTGCAGGGTCACGTCGTCCGCACTCAGCCCCGCCGGCATGCCCATTCCGTCTCCTCAGGCTCTGCAATCGGTTGCACAGACCCTAACGACGAAGCGTCGGCGGGTCAACACGTTGTGGCAGCGGTCAGGCGGCGGGACCGGTCGAGGCGCGGAGGGTGAGCTCGCCGTCGAGGCGGATCTCCTCGGTCGGCTCACCCGAGCCGCAGCGCTGCAGCAGCTCCACGGCCACGTGCCCCAGCCGCTGCACCGGGGCCGTCACGGTCGTCAGGCGGGGCGTGACGGTGCGCGCCAGCAGCACGTCGTCGCAGCCGATCACGCTGCGCTCCTCCGGCACCCGCACCCCGGCGTCGGCAAGCCCCGCCAGGACGCCACACGCCATCAGGTCGTCGAACGCGAAGGTGGCGGTGCAATCGCTGTCCAGCAGCGCCCTCGCCGCCGCCAGCCCGCCCTCGAAGGACGCCGCGAAGGGCCCGAGGTCGACCAGCGTGACGTCGGACCGGACCGCCCACGCGTGGATCGCGTCGGCCCGCTGGCGCGCCGCCCACGAGGCGGAAGGGCCACGCATCATGGCGACCCGGCGGTGGCCCAACTGCTCCAGGTGCCGGCCGGCGGCCTGCAGGGCGCGCGTGTTGTCGCAGGTCACGCCCGGCAACCCCCGGATCCGCCGGTTGATGACGACGCACGGCAGGTCATTCACCTTGTCCTTGAGCCCGGACGAGGACCGGGGCGACGCCAGCAGCAGGCCGTCGACCTGGCCGGCGAGGTGACGGATGAGCTGGGGCTCCGCGGCGGCTCTCTCCTCCGTGTCGACGAGCAGCACGGAGGAGTCCAGCTTGTCGGCCGCCTGCTGGATGGCCCGGACCAGTGGCGGGAAGAAGGGGTTGGTGATGTCCGGGACGAGCAGTCCGATCAGGCCCGTCCGCCCGGTCACCAGGCCGCGCGCGGCCTTGTTGGGCTGGTAGCCCACCTCGCGGGCCGCGGCGTGGATGCGTTCCCGGAGTTCGGCGTTCACCACGTGCGGCCGGCTGAAGGCACGCGAGACGGTCGACGCGGACACGCCACACGCCTCTGCGATCGAGTAGATCGTCGGCCGCTTCATTCGGTCCTCCTGTTTCGGGCTGTCGCCGCGCTCGCTGAATGTGAAGCGTGCCGCTACTCTAGCCACCGACACGGTATGCAAGCGATTGCACCAGGAGGGGTCGGATGACCGCTGAGGCCCGGGTCCAACTCGAGAACGTGATCCTGCCCTTCTGGCTGCGCCACGGCGTCGACGAGCGGCGGGGTGGCTTCCACACCTGCTTCGACAACCGCGGCCGCCGGCTCGTCTCCACGGAGAAGTTCACCTGGTCGCAGGGGCGGTTCGTGTGGCTGCTCGCGCGAGCGGCCCGGCTGGCCACGGAGGGGCTGCTGGACGTCGACGGCGACCGCCTGGTGGCACTGGCCGAACGCGGCGCCCGGTTCCTCGCCGACCATGTGGTCCGACCCGACGGCACCTGCCACTTCGTGGTCACCGCGGACGGCACCCCCACCCACGGTCCGGCTGGCGAGACGCACAGCGTCTACGCGGACTGCTTCGTCGTGATGGGACTGGCCGAACTGGCCCGCACGACCGGGTCGACGGCGTGGCTGGAGGTCGCCGAGCCGCTGCTGTCCCGGGCGACCGCGGACATCCGGACGAACCGCGCGGCGACGCCGCCGTACGCCGTCCCCGACGGGCATGTCGCCTTCGGCCCCCGGATGATCCTGCTCAACACCCGCCTGGAACACGCGCGGGCCCTGCGCCACCTCGACCGGATGACCTCGGACACGCTGGCCGACCTCGCCGCCGACCGCGACGCCATGCTCCGCCACCGCACGCCCGACGGCACCTTCCGGGAGATGATTCCCGACCTGCCCGACGACACCTCCCTCGTCGCCCGGCACCGGGTCCCCGGGCACGCCCTCGAAGGCGTCTGGGTCGCCCTGGAGGCGGGCAACCTTCTCGGCGAGAGCGACGAGGTCACCGACGCCGAGCTGCTGACCAGCGTCGACGCCCTCTGCGCATCGGCCTGGGACAGCCGGCACGGGGGGCTCTTCCGCTACGTCGACGCCGAGGGCGCCACGGAGCCGCGCGGCACCGGGGGTGACACGCCCTACGAGAGGCTGGTCCGTTCGACCTGGAGCACGAAGCTGTGGTGGGTGCACACCGAGGCGGCGTACACCACGGCGCTGGCCGCACGCCGCTACGGCGACCGTGACGCCGGGCGGTGGGCGGAGCTGATCTGGGACTACACCCTCGCGACGTTCCCCGGCCGGGACGAGGGCGAGGAGTGGGTCCAGATCCGCGACCGCGGCGGACGCCCGCTGGACCAGGTCGTGGCGTTGCCGGTCAAGGACCCCTTCCACATCGCCCGGAACCTCATGCAACTGGTCGAACTCGGTGCCGAGGTGCCCGTTGACAGCCGCCGCTGACACCGACATCACCGTCCGCGACGCCCGGGTCAGCTTCCGGGAGATCGACCTGGACCATCCGTTCATGATCAGCGGTCGCGCCATCACCTGGTTCACCCTCGCCCTGGTCGACGTGGTCGCCACGAACCGCCGTGGCGAGGCCGCGACCGGCCGGGGTGCCTCGGTGCTCTCCGTCCCGTGGTCGTGGCCGACATCGCGGCTGGACGTCAGAGGACGGGACGCCGCCCTGCGCCGCCTCACCGAACGGTTCGCGCACGCCGCGCTGGGTGCTGAGCCGGCCGACCCCGTCGGCACGTGGCTCCGGCTGCACCAGACGGTGGCCGACACCGGTGCCGCCGTCGAGGACGTCCCGGCGCCGGAGCCGATACCCCGGCTGGCGGCGCTGCTGTGCCTCGGCGCGGTCGACAATGCCCTGCACGACGCGTGGGCCCGCGCGGCGGGCCGCCCGGCGCACACCATGTACACCCCCGACCACCTCGCCCACGACCTCGGCGCGTGCGTGGATCCGACGTTGGCCGGCCGGTACCCGGGTGAGTTCCTGACCGCACCGCGCCGGCGGCTGCCGGTCCAGCACGTGGTCGGCACCGCCGACCCGCTGCGGCCCGGCGACGCCGGCGGCGCGCGGTCGCTCGAGGAGTGGCTGCGCCGGGACGGCGTACGCCATGTGAAGATCAAGGTGCCGGGTCGCGATCCCGACGCCGACGCGCGGCGGATCGCAGAGGTGCATCGGGTGGCATCGGCCCGGACGGCCGACGTGGTGCTGTCGGTGGACCCCAACGAGGGCTACCCCGGGCCGGCGGCACTCGGCGCGATGCTGGACGCCCTGGCGGCGACGGCACCCGACGCCTTCCAGGCCGTGGCCTTCGTCGAGCAGCCCTGGCCCCGGGACAGCAGCCCGGATCCGGCCGCCGTGCGGGAGCAGAGCCGGCGCCGGCCCGTCCTGATGGACGAGAGCCTGCACGACCCGGCGCAGCTTCGCCACGTGCGAAGCGACGGCTGGTCGGGAGTCGTGGTGAAGGCCGGCAAGGGCCAGACGCCCGCCCTGCTCACGTACGCCTTCGCCCGCGCCCACGGGCTCTTCGTGACGATGCAGGACCTCACAGCGGTGGACGCGGCCCTCGCCCACTCGGCCCGCCTGGCGAGCGTGTTCGACCTCTCCGCCCCGCATCTGGAGTACAACAGCCGCCAGTACGCGCCGACCGGCAACCGCGACCTCGCCGGTCGGCAGCCGTCCCTGGTCACCGTCGACGACGGCGTGATCGTCCTCGACGAACCAACGGCCGGCATCTACTGACGCCGCACCGACCGCGATCCCGAGGAGGACGAAATGACCCGCGTCGCCCTGCTGCCGCCGGACGAGAGACCCAACACCCGTGGCTACGCGGTCGCCATCGGGGCGTGCGCCGGGTTGGACGTCGTCACCCCGCCTCCCGCCGCCATGCCGTCGTTCCGGCAGCCGGCGGACACCGCGGCCCTGGCGCGGTGGCTCCGGGAGATCTCCACGGAGGTCGACCACGTCGTCGTCTCCCTGGAGTTGCTCGTCCACGGCGGGCTGATCCCGTCGCGCAACACCGACGACCGGATCGGGCAGGTGCTGTCCCGCCTCGACGTGCTGCGTCAGATCGACGTGCCGGTCACGGCCTTCGGCGTGGTGACCCGACTGCCGTCGTACGACAACGCCGCCCGCTCCCGACAGGAACCGGCCTACTGGGCCACGCACGGGGCGCGGCTCGGCGCGTTGTCGACCGTCTGGGACGCGCACGACCTGGGCGAGGCGACGGCCGAGGCGGTCGCCGCCGCTCGTGGGCAGGTGCCGGACGCCTACGTGACCGACCTGGTGCGACGGCGCGCGCGCAACCACGCCGTGCTGCTCGCCGCGCTGGAGATGGCCTCCGACGGGACCCTGGACACCCTCGTGATCTCGTCCGACGACACCGCGCCGCGGGGACTGCCGGCGGCGGAGCGGCGACAGTTGCAGCGCTGGATCGAACGGCTCGGCGTCGACGTCCTCACCTACCCCGGCGCCGACGAGGTGCCGAGCGTGCTCGTGGCGCGCGTGGCGGCGCAGGTCCGGGGAGTCACCCCGACGATCGCCGTCGACTGCCCGGACGCGGACGGCCTGGACCGGATCGCCCCGTACGAGGACCGACCGGTGCGGCTCGGCCTCGCCAACCAGGTTCGTGCCCTCGGGGCCGTGGAGGTCGCGGACGCCGACGAGGCCGACCTGGTGGTCGTCGTGCACCCGCCCGCGACAGAGCCCGGCGACTGGGTGCTCGACCCGCCCGACGCGTCCGCCGACACCGGCTGGACGGCCGTGGCGGACGCGGTCGCGGCCCATGTCGCCGCGGGGCGCCGGGTGGCCGTGGCGGACATCCGCTTCGCCAACGGCAGCGACCCGCAGTTGCTCGCCGGACTCGACGACCGGGGCCTGCTGGGCCGGCTCGTGTCCTACGGCGGCTGGAACACCGCGGGCAACACGATCGGCACCACCCTCGCCGCCGGTGTCACGCCGGCGCTGTCGGTCACCCCGCGCTCGCAGGACGCCCGCGACCGGTTCCTGGCCCGCAAGATCATCGAGGACGGGCACTACCTGCCGGTCGTGCGGCGGCGCCTGCAACAGGAGGCGGCGCAGCGGGGGCTGACCGACCCACCGCTCGACGAGCTGCCCGACGTGCACGCGCGGATCACGCGGGATCTGCACCGGTGGGCGACCGGCACCCGGACGCTGTCCGGCTGGACCGTGACGAACGCGCGGCTGCCCTGGTCGTACACCTTCACCGTCGACTTCGACCTGACGCCGCCGGGCGGGGCGGCAACCTGACCGGTTGCCGCCCCGCCGGCGGTGCCGCCGCCGTCACATGCCGGCGCACTGCCCCAGGCTGTCGCCGGTGACGCTGTTGGGCGCGCCCCGGTCGGTCGGTTCGCTGTCGTTCCCGGTGCAGGTCAGTGATCCCGAGATCCGGTTGCCCGACAGCACCACCCAGCCGCCGGTGCCGGCCACGCTCACCGCGCCGTGGACCTGGGACCGGCGGAGCCACACGGCGCGCCCGTGGTCGGTTTCCACCCCGCCCTGCACCTGTGAGTCCTCCACGAGTACGCCCGCGCCGGGGCGTACGACGATGCCGCCGCGGACGTCGGCATTCCGGACACAGGTCGTCCCGGCCTCGACCGCGAGGTCGCCGTGGTGCGTTCCGGTGATCGTCCGGTCGCAGGCGGGCGCCACCGGCTCCGGCACCCACCGGTACAGGGTGCTGCCTCGGTTGTAGTAGTAGGAGCCGTTGCGGTCGATGGCCAGGTTCTGCATCCCGGTCTGCAGGATCGTCATCTGCAACGTCGCCGGGTCGATCTCGAAGAGCCGGCCGGTCGAGGTGCCGACGAGCTTGCCGTGGTGCCAGAAGAGCTCCCGGCCGGTGGCGTAGATCTTGCTGTCGTCCACCCCGAAGTAGGTCTTGCGGAACACGACTCTGCGGGTGTCCGGGTCGAACTTGAACAGCGCGTTCGCGGTGAAGCCCCACAGGTTGCCGTCGTCGTCGAAGGTGAGGGCCGAGACGTTCTCCTCCCCCGGGACGGGCACGGTCTCGAACACCACCTTCCCGGTCGCCGGGTCGAAGACGAACAGCTTGCCCTCGCTGGTGGTCGGTTCGATGCCGATGCCGCCCCAGATGCCGGTGCCGCCGTAGACGAGGCCGTCCCGGTAGGCCAGGGCGAGCGGGGTCTGGTCCTTGACGACGTCGCGGAACACCCGCAGGTCGCCGGTCGACGGGTTGAACAGGGACAGCGCTCCGCCGAGCTGCCCGTAGTCCGGCATCGAGCCGATGGCCACGACGTCACCGGCGCTGGCCCAGCCGAGTGGTCGATCCTGGTGACTGCCCAGCGAGACGACCCGGTCGCGGTCCGTCACCGGGTTCGTCGCCGGATCCCACGGCCGGGTGGTGTCGTAGGCGTAGATCCGCGCACCGGGGTAGGTGCCGAAGACGAGATGGTCGCCGTGGGCGACGAGCCCCTCGGTCTGTCCGACACCGTTGAGCGGCTCGGTCGCGCCGCTGTCCACGTCCACCCGGGCGATCCCCGGCGGGGATCCGTACCCGCCGACGTAGACGTCGCCGCGCGGGCCGGTCGCCATCGACCGGATCAGGAACGGCGTCAGCTCCGCGTCGGCGCGCACCGCGGCCGTCCGCCCGGTGGCGGGATTCCAGGCGTGGAAGATCGACTTGCTGGTCGCGGTCACCACGGACGTGCCGGGGAACCCGTCGGTGCCCAGCTCCATCAGGGCCCAGCCACGGGCCGCGGATCCCTGGAGGTTCATGGAGATCCGGCGCTGCTGCCGGGTGTCGAGGTCGTAGGCGATCACCGCGCCCTCGATCGGCACGATCAGCGCCTCGCGCCGGCGCACGCCACTGTCCTCGGTGCTCACCTCGGGAGACACCGCCAGACCCACGACCTGGGGTACGACGTCCACCCACGCCTGCTCGGCCAGCGAGTAGACGAGCAGGTCGGTCGAGGGCGTCGGCCGGGCGAAGAGGAGCCCGCCGGAGACGGTCACGTCGTAGAGGAAGGTGTCGGCGTCGTGCCCGGCTGGCAGTGGGATCTCGTGGACCTCGCCGGTGTGCGTGTCGAGGCGGGTGAGGCTGGCCCGCAGCGCGCCGCCGCCGGCGTAGACGTACCGGCCGTCGGAGTCGATGCTGCGCACGTAGATGTTGCCCTCGACCTGGACCCCGTAGTCCTGCCACTGCCCCGTGGCGGGGTCGTAGGCGATCACCTTGCCGTCCGGATAGGTGCCCCACACCGGCCGGCCGCGGTCGTCGAGGGTCGCCGACCACAGGTGCGTCTGACCGAACGGCGCGGTGGCGACGAGTTCGAGGGTGAGGTCGTCCGGGTCGAACCGCCACACCTCCCCCTTGGTCTGCGTGCCGATGTAGATGTCGCGATCGGCGGTCGTGACGAACGACCAGGACATGATCACGTTCGGCATGGTCCGGCTCATCAACCGCGCACCGGTCACGATGTCCACCGCGCTGAACGTCGAGGGACTGCCACCGCCGATGACCACCCCGATGTCCCGTCCGGCCGAGTCGGTGGTGTAGCCCGCCCCGGCGTTGGTGATGCCGGCGATCGGCTCGCCCAGATCCTGCTCGACACCGGCCGGCGGCTGCGGAGCGGGGCCGGTGGCGGCGAACGCGACCGAGTCGACGAGGCCGTCGGCGGTGCCGACCGAACTGGAGTAGATGACCGGCTCCGCGCTGACCGCGTCGGCCGGCGCCGGGAACGTCGCCGCCTGGCGGTCCCAGGCCCCGGGTGCGGGGCGCAGCACCTGGTACGGCTGGGCGATCCTGGCGCCGGCGGAGTCGTAGAAGTAGACCGTCGGTTGCAGGACGCCGCTGGTCAGCTTGAGGTCCATCGAGAACGTGTAGTTCACGCCCCCGGTCACCGGCACGCGCACGGGTCGCAGGCCGGCGCCGGCGGTCGTGCTCGCGTCGCGCACCCGCAGGCTACGGCCACCGTCGCTGGCGTCGGTGTCGTCGAGGGAGTAGTACTTCTCGGAGCCGGGCCACAGCGGGGACCAGCTCGCGGGCAGGCCGTCCGGACCCACCTCCTCGAAGCTCGCGTTCGCCAGCAGGTTCCCGCTGGTGTCCGCGGTCACGCCGGTCGTACCGGCGCTCGCGGGTGGCGCCACGAGCGCGACGGGCGCCAGCACCACCACGCTCAGCATCCACCGGGCCCAGGCCCGGCTCCGTCGGTTGTCGCTCACGACGATTCTCCCTCCAGTCCGACACACTGCCCTGACACCTGCCCGGTCACCGCGTTGCGAACGCCGTCGTCGGTCGGCGTCCAGCCGTTCTCCGCGCAGGCGAGCGCGCCGTCGATGGTGTTGCCGGACAGCAGCACACGTCCGCTGGTACGCGTGATCGACACCGCCCCGTCGACGCGAGACCGGGCGATGCTCACCACCCGGGCCTGGTCCGTGGTCACGCCACCGTGCACGCGGGAGTCCTCGATCCGGACACTCGCTCCGGCGCCGACCTGGATCGGGCCGTCGACCACCGCGCCGGTGACGCAGGTCTTGCCCACGGTGACCCGGAGGGGGCCGTCGTGCGTACCGGTGACCGTCGCGTCGCAGTCGCGCGGGTCGTCGGCGGGCTCCCACCGGAACACGTTGGTGTTGTTCGCGACGTAGATCGTCTCGTCGCGGTCCATGCCGGCGATGCGGACGTCCTGGTCCAGGACCAGCCCGTGTTCCAGCGTCTGCGGGTCGAACCAGAACAGCTTCCCGCCGGCGTTGCCGTAGAAGCGGGCGTCCGCGGCGCGGTAGAACAGCTCGGTGCGGAAGCCCCACAGGTTGCCGTCGGCGAATCCGGCGTCGAAGGACCGGGGGACGGTGCGGGTACGCGGGTCGAACTCGAAGACGGTGCCGTCCCCGACCAGGCCCCACACCATGCCGTTCGGGCCGACGGTGAGCGCCTGGACCACGGCGCCGCCGCCCACCACGGGCGCACTCCAGACCTTCTCACCGGCCTCGACGTCCCAGACGAACAGTTCGGCCCGGTCCTGGGTGGGGGTGCTCGACAGCCCACCGTGGATCGAGGTGCCGCCGACGACGAGCCCACCGACGGCGGTCAGCGCGGTCACGCTCTGGTCCGGTACGACGTCGCGGTGGAACTGGTACGCCCCGCTGGCCGGGTCGAAGACCACGAGACCGCCGCCGAGTTCCCCGTAGTCGGGGACGGTGCCGCCGACCACCACGTTCCCCGCCGACACGAGGGTCACCGGCCGGTCCTGCCCGAGCTCGGCGCGGCCGAGCGAGAACAGGTGCCGGGGGTTGCTGCCCCAGTCCCAGGCGGCGTCACCGCCGACCTCGCCCGCGTAGTACTCCGCGCCCGGGTAGCTGCCCACCACGATCCGGTTGCCGTGGGTGGTGATGCTGTCGGCCTGCTTCGGCCCCGACAGCTGCTCGAGCTGGCCCGTCCCCCGGTTGACGCGGGCCATGACGCCAGCGCTGAGGTAGGCACCGAAGTACACGTTTCCGTCGGGGCCGGCGCCGACGGAGTGGACCGTCGCCGGGGAGCTCCGGATGACGTTCGGCAGGATGTCACCGGTGCGGTTCTCCAGGTTGTACCGCCAGATCGTGCCGTCGCCGCGCATGCCCACCAGGGTCGTGCCCGGGAACTGCGGGGTGCCGAGCTGCATCGGCTCGAAGGCACGGGTGGTGCCGAGCGCCGCGGCGAGGGGGCTGTCCTCCCACCCGATGGAGGCCGTCTGCCGGGTGGCGGTGTCGTAGCCCTGGACCTTGTCGCCGGAGGCGTAGAAGAAGCGGCCGTCCACCGCACCACGGGTCATGTGTCCGAAGGCGATCGGCTGCCCGACCGTGTCGGTGCAGCACCACTGCCCGGCGGACAGGTCGTAGACGAGGTGGTTGCGACCGTCCAGGGTCGGTGAGTACTGCACGAACACCAGGTCGCCGTGCCGGGTCACCCGGTTGACGAAGCTGGCCCTCGTCGCCACCGGCTCCGGCAGCGGGATCTCGGTCTTCCCGCCGGTCGTCGGGTCGAGGCTGAACAGGTGCGGGACCGCGCCCGTGCCGACCCAGAGTTTGCCGTCGACCTCGTCGAAGCCCCAGGCGTAGTCCCCGTCGGCCGTCATACCGCCGTAGTCGCGGAACGCCCCGGTGGCGGGGTCGTAGGAGTAGACCTTGGCGTCCGGGTAGGTGGTGCCGTAGAGGATGCCGTCCCTGATCAGCAGCGTCCGCAGCATCCCCTCACCGACCACCCCCGTAGCGATCTTGGTGACCTGGTCGGTCGCGGGGTCGTACCGCCACAGGGTGCCGTCGTTGGGCGCCCGGACGCTGAAGTAGACCAGCCCGGAGTCGTCCACCACGATGGAACTGGCGACGGTGTAGCCGGGGAACGTCGTGGTGTGGAGCAGCTCGCCGGTGCGGGCGTCGATGGCGTTGAAGCTCACCGGGGTGCCGTCGCTGAAGCCGTAGACGACGGGTGTGCCGTCGGGGCGCACGTCCATCGCCGCGAGCCGCACGTTGGCCGTGTACATCGAGCCGAGGTCCACGAACTCGGCCATCGGGTCGTGCTGCACGGCGGCGGCGCCGCTCGTCTCGGAGGCGGGCGACGCGTGGGCGGGCCCGGCGGACGCGGCGAGTAACGCCGCGCCCAGGAGCAGGGCGAGCAGGGCCCTGCGGCGGATGCGTGGGCCGGGTCTGCATGAACCTGGCATGGTGGCACCTTTCGGTCGACGCGGGACGGGACGGTGGGCAAAACGGGCCGGCCCGCTCGCCGGGGCGAGCGGGCCGGGTGGGCGCTACTGGTGTGTCGTCGCGGGATCGAAGCGGTAGACGTGGGTGGCGTCGGCGAAGTAGATCCGGCCCTGCCCGTCCATCGCCGACTCCCGTACGCCGGTCTCGACGAGCACCTCGATCGCCGGCGTCCCGGGGTCGAACCGGAAGAGCCGGCCACCGGCGTTGCCGTAGAAGAACCCGTCGGCCGGGCGGTGGTACAGCGACGTGGCCCGGCCCCAGGTGTTGGTGTTGCGCAGGCCGGTCGCGACCGACCGGACCACCTTCCGTTGACCCGGGTCGTACGCGAAGACGGTGCCGTCGTCGGCCATTCCCCACAGCAGGCCGTCGGGGCCGAACTCGAGTTCGTGGATGACGGTCGCGCCCGGCACGACCACCGCGCTCCACGCGAGCCGGCCGGCGGCCACGTCCCAGGCGAACAGCCGCGCCTGGTCCTGCGTCGGCTCGCTGGACAGCCCGCCGTGGATCGACGTGCCGCCGTAGACGACCCCGTCCCGGTACGCGAGCGAGACGACGCTCTGGTCGTCGACGACGTCGCGGTGGACCTCGACGGCACCGGTGGCGGGGTCGACGAGGGTCAGCGCGCCGCCGAGTTGCCCGTAGTCCGGGACGCTGCCGACCGCGAGCCGCTCCCCCGCCGATGTCATGGCGAAGATCCGGTCCTGGAAGTGCGGCTCGCCCCGGCCGAGCTCCAGCACCTTGCGCGGATTGGTGCCCCAGGCCCAGGGCTGCGCCGGGTCGCCGGTGTGCACGACGGCGCCCGGGTAGGAGCTCACCGCGATCGTCCCGTTGTGGCTGACGATCGCGTCGGCCTGCTTGGGCCCGCGGATCTGCTCGACCTGCTGCGACTCCTGGTCGATCCGGCTCATCACGCCGCTGCTGAGGTAGGCGCCCATGTACACGGTGCCGTCGGGGCCGACGCCCATGCTGTGCGCCCCGGCGGGTGAGCCCAGCACGTCGGCGGGGACGATCCGGGACCGTCTGGTGGCGAGGTTGTAGTGCCAGAGGCGGCCGTCGGTGTCGATGCCCACCACGGTCTCGCCGGGGAAGAGCGGTTCACGCAGGTCCATGACGCTCATCCCGTACGTGCCCACGGCGTCGGCCAGCTGGGCGGGCAGGGTGCTGTCCTCGAATCCGGTCGAGACGGGGCGCCGGGCGGGCACCTGGTAGCCGGTGAGGGTTCCGCCGGCCATCAGGTAGAAGGTGCCGTCGCGCCCCTGGGCGGTGGGTTCCGCGCCGAAGGTGTTGCCGATGACCTGGTCGAGCCACCGCTCGCGCTTCAGGTCGTACACCGCAATGTCGTACGTGCCTCGCGGGGAGAGCCGCACGAAGACCAGGTCGTCGCGGGGCTCGATGCCGATGAACCAGTCGGTGTTCTCGAGCAGGGGCGCGGGCACCGACATCTCGGTGGTCTGACCGGATCGCGGGTCGACCTGGTAGAGGTGGGGCACCGGTCCGGTGCCGGCCCAGACCTTGCCTGCCACGATCCCGACCGAGAAGACGTAGGCGGCGTCGGTGGTGAGGCTGCCGTAGTCGCGGAACCGGCCGGTCGCCGGGTCGAACGACACGAGCTTCGCGTGCGGGTAGGTGCCGAAGTACAGGACGCCGTTCGCGTCGAAGGTGGCCGAGTAGAGGGCGGTCTCCCCGGCGATCCCGCCGAGGTGCTCCAGCCGCATGGTGTCGGGGTGGAAGCGGAACACGGCCGCCGGCGTGGGGGCGCGTACGGAGAAGTAGACGGTGCCGTCGGGTGCCACCTCCACCCATCCGCCGACGGTGTAGCCGTCGAGCGGGAGGGCCGTGATCCGCCTGCCGTTGCGGGCGTCGACGACGGTGAAGCTGGCCGGGGTGCCGTTGGAGATCGCGTAGGCCACCGGTGTGCCGTCGGGCAGTGTGCCGAACTCGGCGTTGCGGACGTTCACGGTGTAGAGCGCCGGCCCCAGGTCCGTGACCTGGCCGGCGGTCGCGACGACAGCGGGGGCTGCCGCCGGGGCGGCGGTGGTCGTCAGCAGGAGAAGCGGGAGACAGGCGGCGAGGACGACGGACCCTCGCCGGAGTCCGCTGGGCAGGAGCGATCGCATGGGCACCTCTTCTGTTCGTCCGGATTGCGCCTCACGGTGCTGCAATCGATGGCATAGACAGGTGGAAGGGCATGCCGCTGAGTGCGTGACGCCGCTACTTGAGGCCGCTCATCATCACGCCGCGGACGAAGAACCGCTGCAGGAGGACGAAGACCACGACGGTGGGAACGAAGGTGATGACGGAGGCGGCCATCGTGGTGGCCAGTTCGGTGTCCTGCTCCTGAAGGCTGTTCAGACCCACCGTCAGCACGTAGTTGCCGGGACTGCGCTGGGACACCAGGGGCCAGAGGAAGTCGTTCCAGTGCCACAGGAAGACGAAGGTGCCGAGCGTGGCCATGATCGGCTTGGTCTGCGGCAGGATGATCGACCAGTAGACCCGGAACTCGCTCGCCCCGTCGATGCGGGCCGCCTCGAGCAGCTCGTCCGGAATCTCCTGGATGAACTGCCGCATCAGGAACATGGCCTGGGCGTTGGCGATGGTGGGCACGACCATCCCCCACATCGTGTCGAGGCCACCCATCTCCGACACCATGATGAACAGCGGGATGAGCGTCAGGTGCCCCGGCACCATGAGCATCGCGACGAACAGCCAGAAGACGAACTCCCTGCCCAGGAACCGCTTCTTGGCGAACGCGTAGCCCGCCATCGAGGCGAAGAGCAGGACGAGGACCACCGACGCCAGCGAGTAGACCGCCGAGTTGACGGCCCACTCGTACACCTGGTTGCTGCCGAGGGCGTCGGCGTACGCGTCGAACGAGATGCTGTCCGGCAGCAACGAGCCTGGCAGCTCCACGCCCTGCTTCGGTTGCAGGGACAGCACGAGCATCGCCCAGAAGGGGAAGAACGTCACCACCGCGCAGAGCGCCAGCGGCACGTGCATCCACAGGGCCCGGCGCCGCCGCCGGTTGGGCCGCCGTACGGGCGTCTGCGGTGTGCTGGCCGTCGGCGGGGCGGGGGCCTGGGCGACCGTGGTGCTCATGCCGACTTCCCCTTGTTCATCAGGCGGTGCTGGATCAGCGAGGTGATGAGGGTGATGACCAGCAGGACGACGCCGGCGGCGCTCGCGTACCCGAAGTCGAAGTAGCCGAAGCCCTGGTCGTAGATCATGTACGTCAGCGAGTAGCTGGCGCGTACCGGGCCGCCACCGGTCATCACGTAGATGGTGTCGAACACCTGGAAGGATCCGATGATCTCCAGGACCGTGACGAAGAAGAGGGCCGGCTTCAGCAGCGGCAGCGTGACGTGCCAGTAGCGGCGCCGCCACCCGGCCCCGTCGACGTGGGCGGCCTCGTAGTACTCGTTGGGGATGGCGAGCATTCCGGCGAGCAGGATGAGCATGTTGTAGCCGAAGCCCTTCCACGCGCTCACGATCGCCAGCGCGGGAATGACCATGGCCTCGCTCTGCAACCAGCCCACGTCCGGGATGCCGACGAGGTTGAGCAGCCAGTTAAGCGGACCGTCGACCTCGAAGATCCACACCCAGATGATTCCGGACATGACCGTGCTGGTGACGACCGGGAGGAAGAAGATGGAGCGGTAGATGCTCATGCCGCGCAGGGTCCGGTCGCACAGCGTCGCCATCGCCAGGGACACACCCATGCTGAGCGGGATGGTGAGCAGGGTGTAGTAGGCCGTGACCTTCAGCGAGTTCCAGAACAGCGAATCGCCGAACAGCCGGGTGAAGTTCTCCGTCCCCACGAAGGTGAAGGTGCCGGCGATCCCGTAGTCGCCCAGGCTGAGGAACATGCCCATGACCGCGGGGATGATCCGGAACACCAGGAAGAAGAGGACGTACGGCAGGATGAACAGGTAGCCGGCGAAGGCGGCCCGCGAGCGCCACCAGGGCCTTCTCGCGCGTCGTGCCCCCGACTGCGGCACTGGCTGGACTGTCCCTACGGCCTGCTCGCTCACCACACCTCCTTCGCCGGTGGTCGCAGGCGTGCCGGATGCGGCCACGCCTGCGACCGTCGAATGTGAATCAGCGGCGCTCGAGGAGCGCGTTGACGTCCTTCTCCGCTGCGGCGAGCGCATCCTTGGGTGCGGTCTTGCCGAGCAGCACGGCCTGCAGGTGCGGCTTGATCAGGTTCATGATCTCCCGCGCCTTCGGGTGGATGACGCCCGACCGGATGACGTCCAGGTGCTTCTCGCCCTCGGCCATTCCCGGGTTGTCCGAGTACAGCCCCGTGACGGACTTCCTCGGCGCGTAGTAGCCGTTCTTCTGGTCGAAGGACCGCATGTGCTCCGGGCTGGTCAGGAAGTCGATCCACGCCTTCGACGCGGCCTTGGCGTCGCTGCCGGCCAGCACCGACAGGCCACCCACCGAGCCGGCGGCGACCTGCACCTTGTCGGTGAGCGGCTGGCTGACCACCAACTCCTCCGGCTTGAACAGCTTCGCCAGGCTGGCGGTCGTGTTGTTGGGCGAGTAGGCCTGCTTGCCCTGCCCCAGCGCGCTCTGCTCCAGCGTCTCGGCCGTGGTCAGGCTCTGCTGCGAGGTCCACCCGTTGTCGACCAGCTTCTTGACGAACTCCAGTGCCCGCAGCCCCTCGGGACTGTTGAACGCCGCCTTCTTGCCGTCGGCGGTCAGGACCTCACCGCCGGCCTGCCAGAGGTAGGGGTAGAAGCTGTGGTTGAGGGTGAGGGTCTGCGCGGCCACGTAGTCGGTCGGGACGTACCCGGCCGCCTTCACCTTCGGCGCCATCTGCTCGATGTCCGCCCAGGTCTCGGGGCACTTCTGCACCCCGGACGCGGCGAGCACCTGCTTGTTGCACACGCCGATCAGCGCCTGCATCAGCAGCGGCACACCGTAGAGCTTCCCGTCCCACGACATCGCGTCGAGCGCCGCCGGCGTGAAGTCGTCCCGGTCGTCGGCGATGACGTCCTCGACGGGCTCCAGCACGCCCTCGACGGCGAACTTGGGGATGAAGTCGGGGTTGAAGTAGACGACGTCCGGGCCCTGCTTGCCGGCGATCGCCGTGACGAGGGTTTCCTCGCGGTTGGTGAACGGCTGCACCACGACGTCGACATCGACCTTCGGGTACTTCTGCTTGAACTGCTCGACCACCGGATCCCAGTAGCTGTCCTTGCCGCTGTCCCCGATGGGGTAGGTCCAGAAGGTCACCGAACCCTCGACGGCACCCGGGTCCGTCGGCATCGCGCTGTCCCCGCCGTTGCAGCCGGCGACGGCCAGCGTCACCGTCAGCACCGTGGCGCCCAATCGGAGTCTGGAAATACCGCTCATGCCGCCCCCTCTTTTCTGAAACAGCCTGCCCCCGCCTGTTTCTCATCGTGCAATCGGTTGCAGAGAACCTAGCGTCGGCACGGTCACCGGTCAAGGGCATCGATAGGCCGAACTCTTCCCGGCGAGCGGGTCGTCAGCGCAGGGTGGCCGGTCGATGACCGACGAGCGGTCGACCGCCCCGCCGGGGTCCACACCCGCCCCTCACCGCGACGCACCCACCGGCCCGGTCACGCCAGCAGGTCGTAGGACTCCACGCTCACCTCGTGTTCGAGCGGTTCGCCGACGAGGAACCGGCGCAGCTCGTCGACCACGATCCGACCCTGCGCCCGTCGCGCCTCGACCGTGCCGCCCGCGACGTGCGGCGTGACGACGACGTTCGGCAGCCCCAGGAACGCACTCGTCGCCGGCAGCGGCTCGGTGTCGAACACGTCCAACCCGGCCGAGAGCCGGCCCGGCACCAGCTCCGCGAGCAGGGCCTCCTCGTCGACGACCCAGGAGCGGGCCGTGTTGACCACGATCGCGCCGTCCGGCAGCGCGGCGAGTTCGCCCCGGCCGACCAGGTGCCGGGTCTCCGGGGTGGACGGCGCGTGCACGGCGACGACGTCGCTGCACCGGAACAGCTCCGCCAACCCGACCAGCTCCACCCCATGCCGCGCGGCCACCGTCGGGTCGGCGTACGGGTCGTACGCGCGCAGCGCCGACGCCCCCAACGCCCGCACCATCCGCGCGTACTCCCGCCCGGTGCGACCGAAACCGACGATCCCGACGTTGCGCGCCGCCAGCGCCCGGCCCAGCTCCGGCTGCCGGGCCGCCGCCCAGTCACGTCCCGTCCACAGGGCACGGTCGTGCCGGTGCAGGTTCCGCAGCAGGGCCAGGGTCAGGGTCAGTGCCATCTCGGCGACGGCGGGCGCCATGGCCGCCGCGCCGGCCTGGCAGACCCGCAGCCCGGACCGGAGGGCCGCGGCCGGGAACAGCCGGCGGATCGAACCGGCCGAGTGCAGGGCGAGTCGCAGCCGCTCGCCACGCAGTCGAGCCGGGTCGAACGGCGTCGTGCTCCACGACGTGACGACGACGTCGAACCGGTCGGCGGCGGCCGACGGCAGCACCGTCCGCCGGTCGCCGTCGCCGAACTCGACGACCGCGTGGTCGCGGAGGCGCTGCTGGGATTCCGGCGCGAAGAGCAGGTCGTACTCGTCGGGGGCGACGACGACGCAGACGGTCGGCTTGGTCATGGCGGGTAGGTCTCCTCGGGCGTGTCGGCAGCGGCCAGGCGCCCGCGCAGCCACGCGTAGCAGGCGTGCAGGACGTGGTCGGGGTGGGCGTGTCCGCTGTTGTGGTAGAGGGTCTCCAGGCCGGGCGGTCCGGGCCACCGTCGGGCGGCCCGCTCGACCAGACGGTGGTTGTGCCAGCCGTCCGAGGCGCCGCCGCCGGCGAGTAGGAACGGTCGGGGCGCGACCAGGGCGAGCAGGTCGTCGTGGTCGCGGCCGGGCGGCACCGCGCCGGCGAGGTACCAGGGGTCGGCCCAGTTCGAGTACGCCAGGCCCAGGCCCGGTTCGTGCGCGACTCCCGCGGCGATCCGCGTGTCCAGCGCGGTCAGGTGCAGCGCCAGCTTCCCGCCGAGCGAGTGGCCGAAGGCGCCGATCCGCCGGGGCGCGACCCACGGCACGCTGGCGAGGGCGTCCACCGCGAGGAACAGGTCGGCCAGGCTGCGGCCCAGACCGGTGATCGCCAACGAGTCCGCGTGCGACGTGGCGCTCGGTCGGTACCGTTCGCTCAGCGAGGCCGTTTCCGTCGCCGGATCGAGCACGTACTCGAACCACCACGGCACGGCGAGGACCGCGAAGCCGCGCGCGACGAGGTGCCGGGCGTAGGCCTGGGATCCCCGTTGGGCGGCACTGCGGCCGGCGGTGCGGGCGCACGGTTCACCGAACAGGGTGGCCACCTCGTAGAACGGCACGACCACGGCCGGGCGGACATCCTCACCCGCCGGCCGGACCAGCTCCGCCCGCATCGTCGTTCCGTACGAGGTCAGGTCGACGGGACGGCGCACCGTCCCGTCAGCGGTCCGCCGCGCCGAGCCGATCTCCCACGACCCGTCCGGATCGCGGACCGCACCCAGCCACCGCAGCCACCAGTTCCGGCCCTGCTCCGGCTCGCGATGCTCGTCAGCGGCACCATCCGGGGTCACCGGGCCAGGGTAAGGCCACGCCCAGCTCGACTGCAATCGATTGCTCGCGGGAAGTCCCACGGTCCCGCGCACGGCATGCCCATCGGACACGGCTAACGTGCAGCAGGTCCATTCCAGGCAGGACAGTCCGACAACCGGGGAGGCTCTTGACGTGCAACCGATTGCAGGCGAGGCTGGGGGCAGTTGGCCGTCGACTTCGAAGAGGGCAGTCGCGTGAGACGGATCGGAATCATCGGCACCGAAAACTCGCACGTCGACCACTTCATCCGCTTCCTGAACACAGAGCAGCGGCATCCCGGCAACCGGGTGGTGGCCCTGACCGGTGGCCCGACCGACCGCAACGCGGCGTTGTCCGAGGCCGGCGGCATCGACCTCGTCGTCGACGAGCCGAGCGACCTGATCGGACGGGTAGACGCGGCGATCGTCAGCAGCCGCGACGGACGCCACCACCGGAAACAGGCCGAGCCACTGCTGGACGCCGGGCTGCCGGTGCTGGTCGACAAGCCCCTGGCCGCATCGGTCGACGACGCCCAGGCGATCCTCGCGGCCGCCGCGCGCGGCCACGCGCCGCTGGTGTCCTGCTCGGCCCTGCGGTTCGTCCCCGAGATCGCCCGGCTCACCGACCCACAGGAACGGATCGGTCGGCTGCGCCAGCTCGCCGTCATCGGCCCGGCCGATCCCGACAGCGAGTGGGCGGGCCTGTTCTTCTACGGCATCCATCAGGTCGAACTGGCCCTGCAACTGCTCGGCGACCCGCACGTCGAGCCGGAGTCGACATCGGTCGACGTGGTCCGCGAAGGCGACACCACGGTGGCCCTCACCCGGATCGGCGACGTCGTGGTGACCTTCACCTTCGTCACGCCCGCCGACGACCGCGTGCCGTTCCAGGTGGTGGCCACCGGGACGCGCGGCGTACTGACCGGGTCGCCGACGATCGGCCCCGACTACAACGCCCCCGCGCTCGCCCGGTTCGTCGACGCCTGCGACCAAGGGCGATCACCGGTCGATCCACGCACCCTGCTCTCCCCGATCGTGGTCATGGCGGCGATCACCGACGCGCTGACCGGCCGGTCCTAGGAAAGGACGGAACATGCCCCCACCCCACAGTCCGCTCCGCGTCGGCGTCATCGGGGTCGGCGTCATCGGCAGGGCCCACGTGCAGCGCCTGATCAGCGGCGCCGCCGACGCGACGCTGGTCGCGGTCGCCGACGAGCGCACCGGACACGCCGACGCCGTCGCGGCCGAGTTCGGAGTCGACGCCACCCGGTCGGTGCCGGAACTACTCGCCCGCCCGGACGTCGACGCCGTGGTCGTGGCGATCCCGAGCGGCCTGCACGCGGCCGTCACCGTCGCCGCGCTCGAAGCCGGCAAGCACGTGCTGCTGGAGAAGCCGATCGACGTGACGGTCGAGGCCGCGGATCAGATCCTCGACGCGGAGAAGCGGTCGGGCCGGACCCTGAGCGTCGTGAGCCAACGCCGGTTCGCCGAGGCGAACCAGTTCGTGTTCCGCGCCGTCCGCGACGGTCACCTGGGGCGGATCACGTCCGCCACCTTCGAGGTCGCGCTCTGGCGCAGCCAGGAGTACTACGACGCCGGCGACTGGCGTGGCACCTGGGCCCTCGACGGCGGCGGCGCCCTGATGAACCAGGGCGTGCACCTGGTGGACCTGGCGCTGTGGCTGCTGGGCGAGGTCGACGAGGTGTTCGCGTACACCGACCTGCTCGCCCACGAACGCATCGAGGTCGAGGACACCGTCGCCATCACCGCCCGGCTGCGCAGCGGCGCGCTGCTGACCTTCCTGGCGACCACCGCCGCGTACGACAGCGTCCCGATCCGCTACACGGTCTTCGGCGACGGCGGCTCGGTGGTGGTGGAGGCGGAACAGCTCACCCACTACACCTCGAAGCACGGCGGACAACCACCCGGGCCGGACGGCGTACCGACCGACCAGCAGCTGGCCCAGCTCACCGATTTCATCACCGCGGCCCGCACCGGTGGCCCGCCTCTGGTCACCGCCGCGCAGGCGCGGGCGGCCGTGGCCTTCATCGAGGCGGTCTACCAGTCGGGTCGGGCCGGGAAACCGGTACGCATCCACTGACAGGAGGAGCGAAACGTGGACCAACACCCCGCACTGACCGCCGTCGTCGCCCGGCAGACGCCGCTGACCTGGACGTTCATCGGCGACAGCGTGACTGCTGGGACCTGGCACACCTACGGCGCCCGGTCGTACCCCGAGTTGTTCACCGAACGCCTGCGCGAGCTGGGTCGGACCGCGGACGCGTTCGTCAACACCGCCGTGAGCGGCTACACCGTCACCGACCTCGACGAGCGTCTCGAGCGGCTCGCCCTGCGCTTCCGACCGGACGTCGTGGTGGTGGGCATCGGACTCAACGACACGAAGCACGGTGAGGCCGGCCTGGCGAAGTTCTCGTCCACCTACCGGTCGGTCGTCGAGCGGCTCCGCGCCGGGGCGGGCAGCCTGGTCGTGGTCCAGACACCGAACGACACCCTGCCGACGGCTCCCGAGCACGTCGTCGAGCACCTCCCCCGCTACGTCGACGCGATCCGGGCCGTCGCCGCCGACACCGCGGCGCCCCTGGTCGACCACTACGCCGTGTGGACCGACCCCGACCGCCCGGCGCCCGAGCACTGGTACGCCATGGGGTGCCACCCCGGCCAGCACGGTCACCGGGCCATGGCCCGCACCCTGCTCGGCGCCTTCGGGGCCTGGGATCCCACGAGCCGCTCCGGCCGCCTCACGATTCCCTGACCCACGGACGAAGGCAGGAGCAGCGTGCCGGGCAGACCCCACTCGATTCCAGACGCGGAACGGAAGATGCCGATGACCACGACGGTGCAGGCCAGGACGACCGACCCGCTGACACTGTTCCGCGCCGGCACGGTGATTCCCGCGCACCCCCTGGCGCTGGACGCCCACCTCAAACTCGACGAGCGCCGCCAACGCGCCCTCACCCGCTACTACCTGGAGGCCGGCGCCGGCGGCGTCGCCGTCGCCGTGCACACCACCCAGTTCGCCATCCACGAGCCCCGCCACGGCCTGCTCCGGCCCGTCCTCGAACTCGCCGTCACCACCGCCGCCGAGTACAAGACCCGCGACACCGTCCTCGTCGCCGGCGCCTGCGGGCCGACCGGGCACGCCGTCGCCGAGGCGGAGCTGGCCGCCGAACTCGGCTACCACGCGATCCTGCTCGCCCCGTACGGCGCCGGCGACCTCACCGAGGACGAGCTGGTCCAGCGGGCGGCGGCGGTGGGCGAGGTGCTGCCGGTGATCGGGTTCTACCTGCAACCGGCCGTCGGCGGCCGGATTCTGTCCCGGTCGTTCTGGACCAGCCTGGCGGACCTGCCGTCGGTCATCGGCATCAAGGTCGCCCCGTTCGACCGGTACGCGTCGCTCGACGTCATCCTCGGCGTGGCCGCGTCGGGGCGCAGCACCGAAGTCGCCCTCTACACCGGCAACGACGACCACATCGTCGGCGACCTGCTGTCGCGCTACCCCGTCGACGGCTCCCGGGAACTCGAGTTCGTCGGTGGGCTGCTCGGTCAGTGGTCGGTGTGGACGCAGCGCGCGGTGCACCTGCACCGGACCGCCCGGCTGGCGAAGGCCGGCGACCCGGGCGCGCTGCGCGAGGCGTTCGCCACCGAACTCGCCCTCACCGACGCCAACGCCGCCATCTTCGACGTCGCCGGCAGGTTCCACGGCTGCATCTCCGGCATCCACGAGGTGCTGCGCCGGCAGGGGCTGCTCGCCGGGCTGTGGTGCCTGGACGAGCGCGAATCGCTCAGCCCGGGTCAACTGGCGGAGATCGACCGGGTGTGGCGGGCGTACCCGCAGCTGCGCGACGACGACTTCGTCGCCGAGCACCTCGACCGCTGGCTGTCGTGAGCGCCACGGCAGAGTCGGGGCCACGGCTGTCGCTGGGCGGCCTCGCCGCTGCGCCGCGGGGTCACAGTGGCTGGGTCGGGCCGGCGGTGGATCCGCGCGCGGTGCGGGTCGGCATGGTGCACCTCGGCATCGGCGCCTTCCACCGGGCACACCAGGCGGCCTTCACCGAACTGGCCGCGGCCGCCGCCGGCCGCGACGACTGGGGAATCACCGCGGTCACGCAACGCTCCGCGGTCGTACGCGACCAGTTGACGGCGCAGGACGGCCTCTACTCGGTGCTGGAGCGCGGGCCGGCAGCCGCGCCCCTGCGGGTGGTCGGCAGCGTCCGGGAGATCCTCGCCGGGCCGCATGATCCGGCGGCGGTCGTCGACCGGCTCGCCGATCCCGCCGTCCGGCTGATCACCCTCACGATCACCGAGAAGGGCTACCGGCGAGGCGGCGACGGCCGGTTGGACCTGACGGATCCGGAGGTCGTCGCCGACCTGCGGGGCCGCCCGCCCCGCACCGCCGTCGGCCAACTCGTCCGCGGGCTGCGCCGACGGCGGGCACTCGACGCGGGTCCGGTCACGATCCTGTCCTGCGACAACCTGGTCGGCAACGGCAAGGTCCTGCGCCACCTGGTGCACGACTTCCTGACCGCGCTGCCGTCGGCCGAGGGCGACGTGCTCGCCGACTGGATCGCCGGGGCGGCACGTTTTCCGTCCTGCGTGGTCGACCGGATCGTCCCGGCCACCACCCCCGAGGACCGCGCCGAGGCCGCGGCGATCCTGGGCCTGCGCGACGAGGGCCTCGTGGTCGCCGAGCCCTTCCGGCAGTGGGTGATCGAGGACGACTTCGCGGCCGACCGACCGGCCTGGGAACTGGCCGGAGCGGTGCTCACCGATGACGTCGCCGCCTGGGAGGCCGTCAAGCTGCGCATGCTCAACGGCACCCATTCCCTGCTCGCCTACCTGGGCGCGCTGCGCGGACACGAGACGATCGCGCAGGCGCTCGCCGACGACGACCTCGCCGCGGCCGCCGACGCGCTGATGGCCGAGGACGTCGCTCCCACGCTGCGCGTCCCGCGGGGACTGGACCTGGACCGGTACCGACGCGAGGTCCTCACCCGCTTCGCCAACCCGGCGCTGCGGCACCGCACCGCCCAGGTGGCCATGGACGGTTCCCAGAAGCTGCCGGTCCGGCTGTTGGACACCGTCCGGGACCGCCTCGCCGCCGGCGTGGTGCCCCACCATGCCGTGCTGGCGATCGCCGCGTGGATGACATACGTCGCCGACGTCTGCGGCAGGGCGGTGCCGTTGGCGGACCCGTTGGCGGACCGGCTGCGCGCCGCGGTGGTGGCCGGCGGCACCGATCCGCACCGCCTGGTCGGCTCCTTCCTGGACGTCCGGGAGATCTTCGGGGCTGACCTTCGGGACCATGACGGCCTGCGGGCCGCCCTGGTCGACCACGTCGCCCGCCTGCGGTACGACACCACCGCTCCGGCACAGGGCTCGCGCTGGAAGCATGTCCGCACCAGGGCGGCGAGCTCGCCGCCGACACCGGCCCGCACTTCCTGTCATGGGCTGATCGAGCCGCCTGGATGCGCCACGGGGGCTGGACCCGGTGCCGCCGTGCGGTGGTGATCGTCATTCGGCACGGATCTGGTGCAGTGCGGCCTCGATGGCTGCCTGCTGCGCGGCGGCGGAGTACGTGTCCGGGTCGACGGCCGCCAGGGCGTTGAGCCCTTCCACGAGCGAGACCAGGGCCTTGGCGCTTCCCATGGTCTGGTCCTCGCTCCAGTCCGGACGGCAGGCCGCCAGGAGGTGCTGGATCCGGCGCAGGAACGCGCGGTTGTGGGCCTGGTGCAGCCTGGCGAGTTCGGGGTCGGCGAGCGCGGCGGCCAGGAAGCCCACCCACACCCGGGCCTCCTCGCGTTTGTCGTCGCTGCCGGACGCCGCCTGCATCAGCACGGCACGCAGCGCGTCCAGGGGTTCGAGGCCGGACGCCTGGGCCGCGTCGGCGCGTGCCGCGGTGCGCTCGTGCAGCAGGGTGCGGGCGTGGACGAGCAGGGCCTGCTTGTCGGGGAACGTGTGCAGCACCAGCCCCGTGCTGCACCCGGCCCGCTCGGCCACCGCACGAAGGGTCAACCCCGCCAGCCCGTGTTCAGCGAGCACGGACCAGGTGGCGGTCGACAACCGCTCCTGGTGACCCTCAAGATCCCGTCGTCTGGCCATCCCCGCTCCTTCGCCGTCGCCCGCCGATAGCGTAGCATCTGTTACCGGAACACTTGTTACGGATCGGAGAGGGTGTGGGTGTGCGCGTCACGGTGAAGTCGGAGTCATGGGACGGCGTCGACGGCGTGCGGCTACGCGCCGCGCAACGTGCCGAACTGGATGCCCGGTACGGCAACGACGACCACGAGCCGGGGGTCCCACCCACCGCTCACGACGTGGGCGTGTTCCTCGTCGCCCGCGACGCGCACGGCGCGGCGGTGGGATGCGGCGGGCTGCGGCTGCTGGGCCCGGACTCGGCGGAGATCAAGCGGATGTACGTCGAACCGGCGGTCCGCGGCACGGGGGTGGCGGCGGCGATCCTGCGTGCACTGGAGCACGAGGCGCGCCGCCGTGGCATGACGAAGCTGCTGCTGGAGACCGGCACAGCCCAGCCGGACGCGATGCGCTTCTACGAGCGGGAGGGCTACCACCGCATCGACAACTTCGGCCCGTACGAGGGTGAGCCGCTGTCGGTCTGCTACGCCCGCGAGCTTCGGTGACCACCGCGACAGTCAGCCGTTCACTGCGCCGTTCGTAGGAGTTGCACGGGCACCTTCGGCTACCTCGTCGGGCGTCACGATCCTTCGAGAAACGGCACCTGGCACTCGCTCCAGTCGGGCGAGCCGCGCTGCCAACCAGGTGGCCGCCTTCCGACCTGGAGCGGGATGATCGGCCCGCCGTCGACGAGAGCCACGTACAGGCCAGGCTGTCCGGTGAGCAGGTGGCACTCGTTGTCGACGGCGGCGAGCAGAGCGCTCGCGGCGTCGAAGCGCCCCAACATGAGGTGAGCCATGGCGCACGCCCGCCAGTTGAGGGGGTCGACCGTCAGCACCGCGGCGGCCGGGTGGTTGACGACCATGTCGAGGCGGTCCGCGTCGGCCAGCCGAAATGCCTCGGCAAGGCACGCCACCGGCAGCCCGAACATGCACCCCTCGTCGGCCACCTCGGCGATCACCTCGCCCACGTCGATCGACTCCTCGGCGAACGCGAGGATCGCCGAGGCGTCGAGGATCACCCGTATCGGGAGTCCGTTCAGACGGCGCGGGGGAAAAACCCGATCTGCCGGCACCTCAGCCTCCGCGACGATGCGGTGAGCTACGCCGGCCCGAGCCTTGCGGGGCGCCAACGACCGGCTCCCCGCCAGCGGCACGGCGGGGAGTATGACCGGCACCGCTTCGCGGCGATCGTGTCGTAGCTGGTTTCGACACCGGGATGATCCCTCCTAACGGGTGTACGCAAGCGGAAGGCAGACAGGCACGGCGGTGGCGGGATCGTCAGCGGCCGACAGATTCGCGTCGGGTGAGCTGCGACGCCGTCCTGCCCGTTCCTGGGCTGCGCCACATCGGGTAGGCGGTGCTCCCGTCGGGAAGCGTGAAGGGGTCGTGGGCGACATAGCCGTGCCGGGTGTAGAGGTCACGCTCGGTGAGGGTGGTCGCCTCGGTGTAGGCGGGCAGCAAGGCGTGGTCCATCCGGGCGTGGCTCGTGGTGAGCAGGGCGCCGGCGCGGTTGACGCCTCGCCGGTCCGGCGTGGCAGCGAAGAACGCCAGGTGGTTGTGGGGGCCGGTGGGCCGATGGGCGGCCAGGACGCCGTCGAGGCAGAGGAAACGATCGAGGTGGTCGCCGCAGGCGACGGCGAGCCGTTCGCCGTATCCGGTCGGTGGTGGGATCCGGCCGTACCGGTGGAACCAGACCGCGGCGGCGGAGCGGTCGTCGAGGAGGTAGGCCTCGCCGAAGAGGAGCGCGTGCTCGGCCCAGATCCGGGTGACGGCGCGGAGCACGTCGTGTCGACGGCACTCGTCGGGTACGAGCCATGCCCCGATGGCGCTGGTGGCGAGGGCATCGGCGACGAGGTGGACGACCTCGCCGATGTCGCACCACCGGGCACGTCCGAGCGGCAGGGTTTCCTTCATGACTTCTCCTCTTCACAGGTACGGCTGGTCGACAGACGGAGTAGCCGCAGGGCAAATGAACTTGTTCGATCAGGCCCGCCTGCAGCGGCCGACAACGGTGCCGGGAGTCCAGGCGGCTCGATCAGTACGACGGGAGGTGCCCGGTCGAAGCACGGCAGCGCTTTCCCGCCCGGACGCGAGCCCACGTCCCTCGTCGTGCGGACACGGCATCTGGTCGTTCGCCCGCCCCCGATTCCGGTGGCGACAGCGACGCCCCGTCAGCGGACCGTCCAGGCGATCGTGGTGATGCCGGCACCGCCAGCGGTGCGGCTCGTCATCGCGACAGCGACCACCACTGCCCGAAGCGGATTGCCGACATGGCGAACCGCTACCCGTACGCCGTCCCTTGGGATTGTTGCGCCTCCGATGACTTCCGGTGGTGACGGCGACGATGCGTCCGGGGCCGGGCGGGAGGACGCCGGCACCGCCCCCGCCAGAGCCGCACCCAACCCGGCGGGCTCAGGCGGGTCGGGTATCGGGCTGGCGCGGCCGGTCCGCGAGTTCCTCGCAGCGGGTCGCGCACCAGCCCTGGGACTCGGGTTCCGGGGTCCACGAACCCAGCGCGGTGTCGACGGCGGTGCCGGCCCACCCGCCGGCGGAGCTGTTGCCGGCCGAGCTGCCGGACGCGGCCGGCGTGACAGCGGGAGTGTGGGCCGGCGAGGACTGCCGCATCGGGTGGCTCGCCTCGGCTGCGCCGGCGCCCGGCGCACCGGCGGACGTCGACTCCCCCGTCGTCGCGGGTGAGGTGGTTGCCACGCTGCTCGGGATGCGTGGCGTGACGCCGGGATTCATCGGCGGCACGGGCATCGGGCCCTCGTCAGCGGCAGGTGCCGTGACGGCCGGCACGTCTTCGGCCGGCGCAGGCACGACATCCGCCGGATCGCCGGATGGAGGCGGGGGCGCGGCGGGTGGGCCGATGATCGGCTGGGTCAGCTCGAGCACCGGCGCCAGAGCGGGCGCCAGGGCCTCGACGACCGGCTCGACCACCGGACGAACGACGGTGACGACCGGCTCGAGCAGGCCGGCCTCGGCGACCTCCCGCACGACGGGCGGGGCGTCGCCCACGACCCGACGCGTCACCGGTTCGGCCACCTCGGCGACTGAGTCCACGCCGTCGGACGGGATCGTGTCCACCGCCCGGCGCACCGGTGCCCGCACCTTCGCGAGCCGCACACCACTGGGCACCCGTACGGAGATCCCCACCTCCGTGTGCGCCGGCGGCGCGATCCTGCCGGTCATCGGCGACGTCGCGCCCGGCCTCCAGTTCGCCCACCGCGGCTTCCCCGGCGCCGCCGGGCCGGCGCCCACACCGACGATGGCCGGGGATCCACGGTCGGCGGCCGACGAAGCAGTGCAGGACTGCGATCCGTCCACGATGGCCCCGGCGCTGTCGAGCAGGTCGCTCAACGTACACAGGCGAGGCGCTCCGGCAGCGTAGGCAGGCTCTTCCGCTGTCGCCTCGGCCATGCCCCAGGCTCCGAGGACGCCACCGAGCATCAGCGCCCCACGCAGCATCGTCCGGGCGAATCGGCCGCGAACCCGCACCACACGCACCTCCGGGGACTGCTCTTCCCGACGACGCCGATTGTGCCAACAGTGAACGCATCGGCACGCTCCGACACGCGAACGGACGGCACCCGCCGGCTACGACGACGCCCCCGGGCCGGGTCGAGGCGGGACTGTTCGCGTTGGCGAATCCACCGGAGGGTTGCTGAACCTCACCAGCGGTACGGCGAGCCCGAACAGGGCTCGACCCTCCGACCACGCCCAGCCGACGAAGAGAGGCACAGGCGCACCCGCCGCAGCCACCGCGACGACGGCCACCACACCCGCATCCTGCTCGGCGGCCATTGGCAGACCCGCCGGCAGCGCGTGCGGACATCGGCTGATCGCTAGCGGCTGAGGGACGCCTCCTCGCCGAGTCGCGCGAGCTTCTGCGGGTTCCGGACGGCGTAGATCCGGGTGATCCGGCCGTCCTCGACCACCATGCTCGTTACCGTGTCCAACTCGCCGTCGAGGTCGATCCGCGCTGCCGGCGCCCCGTTGAGCCACATCGGCATCACCTCGAGGTTGCCCGGCAGCTTGACCAAGCCGCCCAGGAGGGCCCCCACCCGGTCCGCCCCCTCGACCGGGCGGCGAACCGCGGCGACCACGCCGCCACCGTCTGCCACCATGACGACGTCCGGCGCGAGCACGTCCAGCAGCCCCTGCAGGTCGCCACCGCGGACGGCCGCCAGGAAGCGCTCCACGACGGCCTCCTGCTCGGCCCGGCTCACCCGCACCCGCGGCCGTCGCGCGGCCACGTGCTCCCGGGCGCGGTGGGCGATCTGCCGCACCGCCGCCGGCGTCCTGCCGACCGCCTCCGCGATCTCGTCGTACGGCGTCTCGAACACCTCGCGCAGCACGAACACCGCCCGCTCGGTGGGGCCCAGGGTCTCCAGCACGGTCAGCATCGCGATCGAGACGCTCTCGGCGAGCTCGACGTCCTCGGCCACGTCGGGGCTCGTCAGCAGCGGCTCGGGGAGCCACTCGCCGACGTACTCCTCGCGCCGCCGCACCAGCGTGCGCAACCGGTTGAGCGCCTGCCGGGTGACGATCCGCACCAGGTAGGCCCGGGGGTCGCGCACGTCCGCCCGGGCCGCGGCACCGAGGTCCGCCCACCGCAGCCAGGTCTCCTGCACGACATCCTCGGCGTCGGCGGCGGAGCCGAGCATCTCGTAGGCGACCGTGAACAGCAGGCTGCGGTGGGCGACGAACGGGTCGTCGGTCATGCCTGCGACGCCACGCGGCTCGGCTTCGCCAGGGGCGCCAGGCCGCACGTCGCCGCGAACCCCTGTGCCTCGATGCCGAGCGCGAAGTTCGTACGCGCGAACTGGTTCGCCAGCGCGACCCACGCGGTGAGCTCGACCATCGCCGGCGCCCCGAGCTGCCCCAGCAGCCGAGCGGAGAGCTCGTCGGTGACGGTCGGCGGCGTCTGCGACATCGCCTCGGCGTACTCCATCACGTCGCGCTCCAACGGCGTGAAGACGTCCGACTCCCGCCAGCGCGGCACCTCACGGGCCTTGGCCTCGTCGAGCCCCTCGTTGTGCGCCTGGAAGTACCCGAGGTCGAGGCAGAACGTGCAGCCGATCAGGGACGCCACCGCCATGTGGGCGTACGACTTCAGGTCCTTGTCGCACTCGTTCCACTTGGCGGCCTTCCGGCCGAGGCCGAGGCTGAACGTGAGCACCGGCCGGTTGTGCCACATCACTCCGAGGGGATCGGGCACCACGCCGAACATCTTCCTGCTGAACCTCTTCAGTACGGCCCCGTAGACGCCGGTGACCTCAGCCTTGGGAACCCGGGTGTTGCTGGTCATGTCTCCTCCTCGCCCGCTGGTCTCGGCAAGGAGACACCGGCGAGGCCCGATCTGTGACAGCACGCCCTCAGATCACCCGCTCGTTCCCCCCGTCCACGGTGATCTGCGCGCCCGTGGTGGCCGCGAACGTCTCCCCGCAGAGCGTGGCGGCCAGGTCGCCGACCCGGGCGCTGGTGATCTCCGTACGGAGCAGGTTCCGGCGCGTGTACTCCGCCACGGTCAACCCGTAGCGCCGGGCCCGGGCCTCCAGCAACTCCGCACTCCACAGCCCGGTGTCGAAGACCGCGTCGGGGTGCAGCACGTTCACCCGGATGCCGTCGGTCGCCCACTCCAGCGCCGCCACCCGGGCCACCTGCGTCACCGCCGCCTTCGATGCGGAGTAGGCGACCGCGCCGGGCCCGGGGGCCAGGGCGTTGCGCGAGGCGACCACGACGACCCGCCCGCCCCGGGGCGCGAGCGCCAGCAGCGGGTGGGTCCGGGAGAACAGGTACGCGACCGACTCCGCGTTCACCGCCATCGTGCGTTGCCAGTCGGCCGGGTCCAGCCCGGCGATCTCCCGGCTGGCCGGGAAGATCCCGGCGGCGGCGACGACGATGTCGACCCCGCCGAACCGGTCCACCGCCGTGTCGAGGGCGGCGTCGACGGCCGCGGAGTCGGTGACGTCGACGGTCAGGCCGAGCCGGGCCGGGCCGTCCGACGCGGCGACCGACGGGTCCCGGTCCAGGGCCACCACGCAGGCCCCCCGGGCCTGGAGCGCCTCGGCGCAGGCCCGGCCGATGCCCGAGGCAGCCCCGGTCACCACGGCCACCTCGCCGGCGAACTCCGGCACCGGGCCGCCCCGCCGCAGCTTCGCCTGCTCCAGCTCCCAGTACTCGATGTCGAAGATGTCCTGCGCCGACAGTGCCTGGTAGCCGCCGACCGACTCGGCCGCCTCGATCACGTCGACGGTGTGCCGATAGATGTCCCGGGCCATCACGGCGTCGGCCGCCCGGCGGCCGGCGGTGAGCATCCCCAGCTCCGGATCGAGGATCACCCGGGGCGCGGGGTCGAGCGTGGTCAGCGCCGTCCGGGCCCGGGAGCGGTTCTG
Organism: Micromonospora sp. NPDC047620; assembly: GCF_043205005.1. Classification (NCBI taxonomy): domain Bacteria; kingdom Bacillati; phylum Actinomycetota; class Actinomycetes; order Micromonosporales; family Micromonosporaceae; genus Micromonospora; species Micromonospora sp. NPDC047620. The sequence goes on from NZ_JBIDDG010000018.1 coordinate 46,233, forward strand.
CTCGACGTACCGGCGGTAGTCGTCGGCGTACCCGGCCACGTCGGTGCCGACCAGCGGGATCCGCTTGGTGCGCAGCACGTGGTCCGGGGTGACCGGGCCGCGGGTGGCGACGGCCGCCAGGTCGGGCCGGTCGAGGAACGCCCGCACGGCCGGGTCCTCGTAGCGGCTGAGCAGCATCGGGGCGCCCGCCGCGGTGGAGACCTCGTGTCGCAGCCGGGCCAGGCGCAGCCGGTCGACCGGACGGGGCGTGGCCGGCGCGACCCGGGGGCGCGGCAGGGCCGTCCGTTCCTCCGCCAGGGTGACCAGCTCGATGTGCCGGCGGTACGCCTCCTCGGCGTCCGCGCCGAAGGTGAACAGCCCGTGGTTGAGCAGGACCACGCCGACCGTGCCGGCGTGGGCGCGCGCCGGGTACAGCTCCGCGCAGAGCCGGGCCAGGTCGAAACCGGGCATGACGTACGGGACCACGACGACGCTGTCGCCGTAGACCTCCTCGACCAGCCGGTCACCCTTCGGCTGGTTGGTCAGGGCGAGCAGCGCGTCGGCGTGGCTGTGCAGCACAGCCGGGTACGGCAGCAGCGCGTGCAGCAGCGTCTCGACGCTCGGGTCCGGCGCGGTCGCGTCGAGGCGGGCGCAGCGCAGCTCGTTCATCATGTCGCTGTCGGCGAGCCGCTCCAGCCGCAGCAGCGCCCGCAGCCGGTCCAGCCCCAGCGCGGTGAAGCCGGAGGCCTCCATGGTCGCCAGGTCGGAGCCGCTGCCCTTGACGTGGAGCACCTCCACCGGCTCCCCGGTGAGGTCGGTGACCGTCGTCTTGACCGAGGTGTTCCCCCCGCCGTGCAACACCAGGTCGGTGTCGGCACCGAGCAGCCGGGACGCGTACACGAGTCGCGCGATCGGATCCGAGGCGTCCGGGGCGTCGGCGGCGGACCAGCGGTCGAGCATGGGGGCGGCTCCTCGCGGGAGGGGTCGGGGTTGGTCAGGCCCGGGCGGTGGGGTCGTCGGGGCGGCCGCCGGCGGCCGGCAGGATGACCCGACGCTCGGTGACGATGGCGGTGACCAGGTCCGCCGGGGTCACGTCGAAGGCGTAGTTGAGCGTACCGGTGCCCTTCGGGGCCAGGTCCGCCGCACCGAGAGCGGTGATCTCCTCGGGGGCGCGTACCTCGATGTGGACGTCCCGGCCGGTCGGGGTGGCCAGGTCGACGGTCGACTCCGGGGCGGCGACCACCATCGGCACCCCGGCGCGGGCCGCCGCCAGGGCCAGCGGGTAGGTGCCCACCTTGTTGATCACGTCGCCGTTGGCGGTGATCCGATCCGCGCCGACCACGACCGCGTCGACCAGGCCCTGGGCCAGCACCGACGCGGCGGCCGAGTCCACCACCAGGGTGTGCGGCGCGCCGATCTGGGCCAGCTCCCACACGGTCAGCCGCGCGCCCTGCAGCAGCGGGCGGGTCTCCGAGGCGTACACGTGGGCCAGCGCCCCGTGCTCCTGGAGGGACCGGACCACGCCCAGCGCGGTGCCCCACTCGACGGTGGCCAGGGCCCCGGCGTTGCAGTGGGTCTGCACCGCCACCTGCGGCCCCACCGTCTCGACCAGCCAGCGGGCACCCCGCTCGCTGAGCGCACGACAGCAGCGGACGTCCTCCTCCAGCACGGTCAGGGCCTCGGCGAGGGCCGCCTCCGCGCCCTCGGCCTCGAGCCGGACGCGGACCCGGTCGACGCCCCAGGCGAGGTTCACGGCAGTGGGGCGGGCCGCCCGGATCGCGTCGACGGCCCGTCCCAGTTCCGCCGGGTCGTCGGGATACAGCCGGGCGGCGAGGGCCACGCCGAGCGCCCCGGCGACACCGATCGCGGGTGCGCCCCGGATCGCCAACGACCGGATCGCCGCGATCAACTCCTCGACGGTCCCGATCTCCAGGAACTTGACCTCGTGCGGCAGCCGGGTCTGGTCGATCGCGATGATCAGACCGTCCCGCCAGTCGATGGTCCGCATCCACACCCCTCGCTGTCCGGAGCCCATAACCTACGGTGGTCACCCGCTCCCCCGCTACCTCCCCGCTGTCCGTGACCACGCCGTGGGGTCACATCCGTTCGAGGGTTCGGATGCCGAGCAGGTGCAGCCCCTGCCGCAGTGTCCGGGCGGTCAGGTCGGCCAACAGCAGCCGGCTCTGCCGCAGCTCGTCGGGGGCGCGCAACACCGGGCAGCGTTCGTAGAACGCGCTGAACGCGGTCGCGAGCCGGTGCAGGTGGCTGGCGAGGTGGTGGAACTCCAGGCTCCGCCCCACCTTGCCGACGACCCCGGCGAAGCCGAGCAGCTCGATCGCCAACGCCCGCTCCGACGGCTCGGCGAGCACGACTGGCGCGCCGCTCGGCGGGGCCGTCCCGGCCCGCCGGAACACCGACCGGATACGGGAGTACGCGTACTGGAGGTAGGGCGCGGTGTTGCCGTCGAGCGACAGCATCCGCTCCCAGTCCAGGACGTAGTCCCGCGCGCGGTCGGTGGACAGGTCGGCGTACTTGATCGCGCCGATGCCGACGGCCCGGCCGATCTCGGCGGCGGCTGCGGCGTCCAGGTCGGGGTTCTTGGCCCGGGCCAGGTCGGTGGCGCGGGCCACCGCCTCTTCGAGCAGGCCGACCAGCTTCACCGACTCGCCCGTCCGGCTGCGCAGCATCCGCCCGTCGGCGCCGAGGATCGAGCCGAAGCCGAGATGCTCGGCCCGGGCGGGCGGGCGCAGCCAACCGGCCGCCCCGGCGACGGCGAAGACCATCGCGAAGTGCTGCTGCTGGGGCAGCCCGACGACGTACAGCAACCGGGTCGCGGCCAGCTCCCCGGTGCGCTGCCGCAGCGCGGCCAGGTCGGTGGCCGGGTAGCCGTAGCCGCCGTCGCTCTTGCGCACGATCAGTGGCAGTGGCTCACCGCTTCGGCCTGTGAACCCGGACGGGAAGGCGCAGTCCGCCCCGCCACTGGGCACCAGCAGCCCCAGCCGGTCCAGGTCGTCGACGACGCCGGCGAGCAGCTCGTTGTACGCGCTCTCGCCCCGGAAGTCGCCCCCGGTCAGCGTCACGTCGAGCAGGTCGTACACGGACAGGAAGTACCGCTCCGACTGCTCCACCAGCAGTCGCCACAGGCGCCGCGTCGACTCGTCACCGCCCTGCAACGCGACCACCCGCCGCCGGGACCGTTCGCGGAACGCCTCGTCGGCGTCGAACTTCGCCCGGGCCGCCTTGTAGAACGAGTCCAGGTCACCCACCGACAGCCCGTGCGCCGCCTCGACCTCGCCGAGGTCGGTCAGGTGCTCGATCAGCATCCCGAACGGCGTGCCCCAGTCGCCCAGGTGGTTGACCCGCACCACGCGGTGCCCGAGCCAGTCCAGCAGCCGTACCGCCGCGTCGCCGATGACGGTGGAGCGCAGGTGTCCGACGTGCATCTCCTTGGCCACGTTCGGCGCCGAGTAGTCGACCACCACGGTCTCCGGCGCCGCCGCCGGCGGCACGCCGAGCCGGTCGTCGCCGGCCAGCCGGGAAACCAGGTCGGCCAGCGTCCGGTCGGCCACGGTCAGGTTGAGGAAGCCCGGCCCGGAGACCTCCGCCGACGCGCAGACGTCGTCGAGCGCCGCGTGTTCCAGCACCTCGGCGGCGAGGTCGCGCGGCGAGCGGCCGAGCCGCCGGGCCAGCGCCAGCGCCGCGTCGGACTGGAAGTCCGCGCGCGGCGAACGCCGCACCGTCGGGTCGACCGGGGTGCCGGCCACGGTCGCGAACGCCGGTGCCAGCCGGTCGGAGAGCAGCCTTTCAAGATCCATGGGTACGCCGATCTCGCTCGGACCCGCGCTGTCACGCGGGCCGTTGGACGGGGAGATGCGGGCAGACCGAGGACGATCGGCGATGGCCGGCGGCTCGATCCGCCGGTCGCCGGGAAAAGGTCAGCGCGGGCGGGCGACGGATCGCCGGCGTCGCTCCGCACCGACCTGGACGTCATACGACGGTCCGGTGCACTGAGCGGTCGCGCTGGTCATGCACGGAGCGTAGCGGGCCGGCCGGGTCGGGGACACCCCGATTCCGCCAGGTTCGGCGGCCGTCCGAATGCGATTGCCGCACGTGTCGACCGCTGCCAGGATCGCGGTCATGTCTGTTGCCGAGATGTCCGCTGACGAAGCGCTGGCCGCGCTGCACGCGTCGCTGGACGAGCGGCGCCGGCCGGAGGAGGTCGCGCTTCTGGTGTGGCGGGCCGTCGGCGGCCGGCTGGGACTGCGCGAGCGGACGGTGTTGGGCCGGGTGGCCCGGGCCGCGTCCCGGTGGAACGGCTGGAGTTCGATGTCGGCCGACTTCGCCCGTCCCGTCGGCGGCGGACGACAGGTCGACGCCGCGCTGCGGCTGTTCGAGCTGCCTGGTGTCGATGTCGACGCGGACGACCCGGCCTCGCTGCTGGACTTCAGCGTCCAGCTCAGCGAGTCCCTCGGCGCCATCGATGCGCGGCGGTTGGATTTCCTGCGGGACCGGTTGAACCGGGAGGCGCGGGCCTCGGCGGGGATCGAGATCTCGAAGCGGCAGTACAACCGGCGTTTCCGGGTGGCCCAGCGGGTGGCGGCGAAGGCAGGGCGACTGGAGACGGAGTGGAGCAAGCGGCAGCTGACGATGATCGCGCGGGCCGGGTTCGCGGCGGACATCGGCCGGGACGCGTTCGTCGCCGACCCCTGGGCGGGATGCTTCGTCGCCTACCTCACGGCGAAGCGCAAGCTGCGGCGGGAGTTCACCCTGTCCGGCCGGGAGAACCCCTACGACGAGATCGCTGATCTGCTGTTCCGCCGCTGCGTCGACAGTCCGGGCACCGACTGGTGGATGGTCGCGCAGGTCTGGCCGAGCCCGGAGGTGCTCGCGCGGCTGTCCGAGGCGCGACGGGGTGAGCTGCTGGGCCGGTGGTGGGCGACGATGCGGCAGGTCGCGGGTCTACTCGAGCGGGTGTGGGCGGCCAGCGAGTTCGACCGCGCCACCATGATCGTCCGTCGGGGCAACGACTCGTCCACGTGGAACCTGCTGTCCGGCGCCTACAACACCGCCCGAGCGGCCTGGATCAACACGCTGGAAGCGTCGGGCAGCATCGGCCTGCTGGACGTGTCCTGCCCTGGCAAGGCGATGATGCTGATCGCCGCTGACCTCGCCGCGTGGCACCGCTCCACCGGCGGCGGACCACACCCCGACGTGGGCGTGTGGACGCGGCTGCCGCTGCCCTGGGACGTCCTCGACGGGGCGGCACCCTGCACCCGCCGGGACGTGGAAGCGGCATGCGCGGACGCCGGTGTCGACCCCGCCAGATCGGGCTGGGTGGGGCCGCGGTCGGTGGGCGACATCGGCGTGTTCCGGCCGACGCCGGAACTGGTGCACGGCGTGTCGGTCGCCGACCCGGTCTGGGCATCCGTGCTGCGCTCCGAGGGAGTGTTCTCCGGCAAGCCGGCCAAGGCCGGCCGGGAACAGCGCCAGGTACCCGCCGGCGTCGTGACCAGCGCGTTGCCGGAACGCGGTGGACAGGGCCCGGAGTGATCGGGGAGCATCGTCGGCGGCCCGTCGTAGCTCAGTGGTAGAGCGCCCGGCTCTTAACCGGGTGGACGCTGGTTCGAGCCCAGCCGACCGGGACGCGCGGAGATCCGTTGTAGCTCAGCGGTAGAGCAGCCGGCTAGGGACCGGCAGGACGCCGGTTCGAGCCCGGTCGACGGATCTCCGCCCCGCCGACCCGCCGGCCCGGCACCTCGTCGGTCTGATCGAGGTGGTGCACGAGTTTCGGCCGGCTGAGCAGACGGGGTGACCTGCGGCGGATTCCGCTGAGCGACTGCTCCGGGGCTCGTCACTTCGCGTCCCGCTTGCCGCACGACGAGCAGGGCACGCACCGCCCACCGGTGCGGGCTCGGGCTGGGCCGGCCGATAGCGTCGCGGTGATGCGTACCCCGTCCGGACCGGCCGCCCTGACCACGGCCGAACGCGCGATCGATGCCCGCTTCCGCGCGGTCCTGGCACGGCTGCCTGAGCGTGGGCCGATCTGCTGGCTGGCCGAGTTCGCGGTCTTCGGGCTCAAACAGGCCTGGGCGTGCGTATTCGGTGCGGCGATGCTGGCGGTCATCCTCGCGGCGCACCTCTGGTACCCGGCAGACGTGGCACTCGCCCGCAACGACTTCCTGACTCTCGCCGCGGTCGCCATCCAGATCGCGATGGTGGCTGGACGCCTGGAAACCCTGCGCGAACTGCGAGTGGTGGTCCTGTTCCACCTCGTCGGCACGGCCATGGAGCTGTTCAAGACCCACATCGGCTCGTGGTCCTACGCGCCAGACGGGGTCCTGCGACTCGCCGGGGTGCCCCTCTTCAGCGGCTTCATGTACGCCGCCGTCGGCTCCTACATGGTCCGGGTCAACCGGCTGTTCGACCTGCGTTTCGCGCGTTACCCGAGACGCTGGGTGACGGCTGTCGTGGCCGCCGCGATCTACGCCAACTTCTTCAGCAACCACTACGTCCTGGATGTGCGATGGGTGCTCATCGCCGTCGTCGCGCTGGTGTTCGGGCGCTGTGTCATGCAGTTCCGCGTGTTCCGGTTCCGCTTGCGCATGCCGCTCCTGCTGGCCTTCCTCCTCGTCGCCCTCTTCATCTGGCTCGCGGAGAACATCGCCACCTGGTCGCAGGCTTGGCTCTACCCGAGCCAGATGAGCGGTTGGCACCCGGTTTCGCCGGAGAAGCTCGCGTCGTGGTTCCTCCTCATGATCATCTCGGTGGTGATGGTCACCTGGATCTCGCCGCCGCAGCCGTACGACTTCCGCGAGCGACACCGACTGCGGGATGCCCCTGGCGCATCCCATCCCGCACCCAACCGGAAGGGGCGTGGCCGTGAGATGGCGTAGGGCCGCGAGGGTGGTCGCCGGAACGCCTCGTCCTGCTTGGCCTGTTGTGGACGCTGCAGGGGGCCGACCTGATCCGGACAAGGCCGATCCTGTGCGTCGCCGACTGTCAACCCGTCACGGGCGGGTCACCCGGCTGGTTGGCCGCCGGCGTGGTCACCGTGATCGTCGGCCTCGCTGTGGTGGGTTTCCGGCCACGCCGACGCCAACGGTGTCGCGCATAGATCGTCCACCGGCCACCGCTGCATACGCGGAGACACCCGAGACCGCCTCAGCCTGTCATCCCCGACGTCAGTCATCGCAGCGCACCCTGGAGGCTCCATGCCCGGGCAAGCCGGCCCAGCCATATCCGAGTGGGACGATCAAGAAACCGTACGGCGAACGGTGTCCGCCCACCTGCCCGACATTCATGTCACGTCGGTGGTCCCGCTCGGGGCAGGCCTGGACAACATTTCGTACGAGGTGAACGACAACCTCGTGGTCCGGATCTCCAAAGACCCCGACTCTGACGAGCGCACCGCCCGCGCGACCCGTGAATGTCGATTGCTACGGGTGGTCGCACCCGCATCACCTCTACCGGTGCCCCAACCATTGCTCGCAGCGGCCGAAACCGGTGTTCTGGCGTACCCCAAACTACGCGGCCGCCCACTCCTGTCGATTCGTGAGGCATCGCGCGCGGCGCTGATCCCGTCAGTCGCGACCGCCCTGGGTGACCTTCTCCGCGCTCTTCACGCCATCCCCGCCGACCGCGTGGCCGGGCTGGTCGACATCGACGACACGCCGCTGACCGAGTGGCACCGCGACGCCGAGGAGTTCTACTCAGTTGTCGCCGGGCACATCCCACCTCGACACCGGCCAGCCGTCGACGCCTTCTTCCGGTCCACCCCGCCGCCAGAACCGCACACTTCGGTGTTCACCCACAATGATCTCGGCATCGAACATGTCCTCGTCGACCCTGACAACGGTGAGGTCACCGGCATCATCGACTGGAGTGACGCCGCCATCGCCGACCCTGCCTACGACTTCGGCCTGATCTGTCGCGACCTTGGCCCACACGCCCTCGACCTCGCCCTAACCAGTTACGACGCACCTGGGCCCGACCGCACGGGCCTGCACGGCCGGGCGGTCTTCTACGCCCGATGCACTCTGTTCGAGGACGTGATGTACGGAGTCGACACCGGGCAGAACGCATACGTGAGCAAGAGCCTGGAGGCGATGACCTGGCTGTTTCCGTCAATAGCGTGAGAGAGCCGCGACGGTCTGTCCAGGTGTGACACGCCGCCCGTGCGGTGCTACGCGATCAGCCGTCAGGGGGTGAGCCCGATCCTTCCTCCCGCCGGACCGAGCGTTGAGCATGACCGGCGCACGATGATCCGTCCCGCCGCGAGCGCTGCTATAAATGACCTGGTGCGGAAAAAACCGATTCTTGTCGTCGTCAGCGGTCCGCCCGGCGCGGGTAAGACCACGCTCGCCCATCGACTCGCCCGCAGGATCGGCTGTCCGGCGATCTGTCGGGACGAGATCAAGGAGGGCATGGTCCATGCGGCTGATGACTTCATCGCCGCGCCGATCGACGAGCTGACCCTGCGGACACTGCCGACGTTCTTCCAGGTACTGGAACTGCTCCTGACGGCCGGCGTCACCACGGTGGCCGAGGCAGCCTTCCAGGACCGGCTCTGGCGCCCGCACCTGCGACCCTTGGGCGAACTCGCCGACATCCGGGTCGTCCATTGCCAGATCGCGGCCGAGATGGCATGGGACCGCATTCAGCAACGGCAGGAGGAGAGCTCCACCCGGCGCGCACATGCCGACGCATTCCTCATCGACCAGCACGTGCACACGGCTGGCCACGACAGCTTCGACCGCGTCCGACTCGACGTGCCCGAGTTCGAAGTGGACACCAGCGACGGTTACCGACCCGGTCTCGACGAGATCGTTGCCTTCGTGAACGCTGGAAAATGACCTCACCGGTCACGTTCCGTAGTTCTGCGACTGGCCGTGCCCGGGGAAATACAACTGGCCGCCGACAGCCCGCCGCCGAGATCAGGAGGAGCGCGAGGTCGACGACCTGGTCGAGGCATGGGGCGCCACCCCGAGGAACGACGTCGACCGCAGCTCCATGGTCGTCATTCGCGGTGAGCTGGTCCTGAGGCTGGCGTGCCACCAACACAGCGAACGTTTGTGGTCAGGGCGCCAGCGTCGCGAACACCACGATGTTGTCCTTGTACGACTTCGCTGCCTTGTCGTAGTCGCCACCGCAGGTGATCACGCGGAGCTGCGCCTTGCCGGTGTGACCGTAGACCAGGCTCAGCGGGAGCTTCTTCTTCGGGTAGCGGGCCACCCCGTTGACGACGAAGCGGGCCTTCTTGCCGTCTTGGCGGGGCACCTCGATGGTGTCTCCGGGTTTCAGCGAGCCCAGGCGGAAAAAGACCGCCCGACCCGTGGCGCGTGAGTCGACGTGGCCCACCACCACCGCGGTCCCGACCTCACCGGGGCTTGGTCCCAGCTTGTACCACCCGGCCGTCTTGGGCTGATCCAGCGGTGGGACCGCGATCTGCTGGTTCCGGTCCAGCCCGAGCGGAAGCGTCGGCGCGTCGACGCCGATCCGCGGGATCCTGATCCGGGTGGGCTGCGATCGCGGCATCCCGGCCACCTTCGGTGCGGGAGACGGGCGGGTCGCGGTGGACCCGGGATCGGCTTCGAGGCGGCCGCGAGCACTGTGCGCCTCGCCGTGGGTCGTCCCGGAGGCCGCGTTGGCTTCGCTCGGCGTCGGCTCTGGTGCGGTGGGCTCGTCCACCAACGGTGAAAGCAGGGACTGCGGTGCGGCGGCGGGGTCGGGCTGCGGCGGCCCGACCGGATCAGGAGCCGTGGCCGCGAACGTGATCAGTCCTGCTCCGGTAAGCGTGATGAGGACGACCAGGACGAGGCCAGCGGCCCGCCACGGGAAACCGTGGCGGCCGCTGGCGCTCCTGGCCGCCCTAGGCGACAGTGCCATTGGCGGACCGCCGACGCAGCAGTGCGATGCCACCGAGCACGCCAACGCCCATCATGCCGGCACCGGCCGCCGTCAGAGCACCGGTGTTGGTGTCGGAGAGCGCGCCACCGTCACCGGCCGCGACGCCGGCCGTCCTCGGCAACACCCAGGCTCCGTCCGGCCCCGCGTACGCGCCGCTGGCGCCGGCAGGCTGGCCCACCGGCGAACCAGCCTTGCCGATACCGGCCTCGACCATCCCGAGGAGGTCGGCGAGCAGATCGGTCTCGACATCCACCTCCACGTCGAGGTCGCGGATGCAGACGACGATGTTGTTGGGCTGGGTTCTGTTGTCGTTCGACGCTGACTGCGCTGCGGACAGGTTGAAGGTGACGATGCTGTTCGTGATGGTGTTGTCCTTGATGATCTGGTTGATGTTCTGCTCGTTGATCTGCTTGTTGGTAGCGCAGGTGACCCCGTTACCCTTCTTGTCGCGCAGGCTGAAGGTCTTCGGCTTGTCGTCTGACTTCTTCTTCGCCTGCCCCTGGTTCGAGGCCGTGGGCTCCTTGGGACCGTCGTCGGTCGCGGCGAGCGCGGTGGCGGGCGCAGCGAGCAGCAGGGCGGCGCTGCCCAGCACCACCCCGCCGGCGAGCTTGGTCAAAAACCTCATCGACATGTTCCTCACTCCCTTCTGGTCGGCTCAGGAGGACGAGCCATGACGAACGTTAGGCCCGTTCATGTGAAACAAGAGGACTTTTCCGGGTTTCGCAACATGTAGTACTTGAGGTGCTATAAGTAGTTAGTTCACATCACCTGGGGTGTAAGGACCGTTATGTCCGCCTGAGTCCGATAGTGGCTAGATGCTGCCGGGTGGCGCTGCCACCTGCGCGGCTCGTTGCCACCTACGCACCGCCGGCGAGGGATCCGCCGGCCTGCCCCGGTCGTCGCGGTAGGGCTGCCCCCACCCCCCACCAGGAGGCTCACTGGATCGACCCGCCCCGTCGCGCTCCATACCGTTCGAGACATGAGATCCAGGGAAGACGTCACCGGCATCGCGGCGCACGTCGCGGTATGGAGTGCCCGTCACCGCACGCTCGCCATACTCGGCTGGCTGGTCTTCGTCGTCGGTGTCACCGTCCTGAGTGGGCAGGTCGGCATCGTCAAGGCGACCGACAGCGACTTCGGCCTCGGCGAGTCCGGCCACGCCGACCGCATCGTCGAACAGGCCGGCTTCCCCACAGAGCACGCCGGGGAGATGGTCATCGTCAGCTCGCGCACGTCGACGGTCGACGGTCCGGAAGGGCGGGCCGCCATCGCCGAGGTCACCGCCGCCGTGCAGGCCACCGGCGCCACCGATGCGATGAATCCGCCGGTGATCTCCGGGGACGGGAAGTCGGCGCTGCTCACCTTTGCCATGCACGGCGATCCGCGAACCGCCAAGGACCGAGTCGGGCCGGTCCTCGACGCCGTCGCCGCGGTCCAGCGGGCGCACCCGCAGTTATACATCGCGCAGGCCGGCGACGCCAGCAGCGACAAACTCGTCGGCGACGACCTCGACGCCGGCCTGACCAGGCTGTCGATGCTCTCCATCCCGGTCACCCTCGGCATCTTGTTCGTCGCCTTCGGCGCGGTCGCCGCCGCGTTGCTGCCGGTCGGGCTCGCCATCACCGCCGTCGTCGCCGCGATCGGCCTGCTCGGCTTCACCAGCCACCTGGCGCCGACCGTCGACACCACCATGCACGTCATGCTGCTCGTCGGGCTGGCCGTCGGCGTCGACTACTGCCTGTTCTACATCCGCCGGGAGCGCGACGAACGCCGGAACGGCTCGGATCCGCAGCGGGCGCTGGTCATCGCCGCGCAGACCTCCGGCCGGTCGGTCTGGATCTCCGGGCTGACCGTCATCGTCGCCATGGCCGGCATGTTCCTCACCCGCGACACCACCTTCGTCAGCTTCGCCGTCGGCACCATCCTCGTCGTCGCGACCGCGGTGCTCGGCTCGCTGACGGTCCTGCCGGCGCTGCTGTCCGCGCTCGGCGACCGCGTCGATTCGGGCCGGATCCCCGTCCTGTACCGCACCCGTTCTGACGGCCGGGTGTGGGGCACGGTTCTGCGGCTCGTCCTGCGCCGCCCGCTGGTCTCGGCGGTGCTCGCCGCCGCGGCTCTCGGCGCGCTCGCCGCGCCCGCACTGGACCTGCGCACGAAGGGGGAAGGCGTCGAGGACCTGTCTCCGAGCGCGCCGATCGCGCAGGCGTTCGTGGCGATCCAGACCGCCTTCCCAGGCGGCGCCGCCCCGGCCGAGGTCGTGGTCAAGGCCTCGCAGGTCACGGGGCCGGCCTGGAACGGTGCGATGGCGGCGTTCAAGGAGCAGGCGTTGGCGACCGGCCGGTTGCACGAGCCGATCACGGTCGAGGTCAACCCCGCCGGTACGGTCGCCGTCGTCAGCGTCGGGCTGTCCGGCTCCGGCGGGGACCGTACCTCCGAGGAGGCCCTGGCGACCCTGCGCGGCACCGTGCTACCGGCGACGCTCGGCCGGCTTCCCGACGCCTGGGTCGGCGTCACCGGCGCCACCGCCACCTCCCAGGATTTCAACGACCAGCTCGCGAAGTCCCTGCCGCTGGTCTTCGGGTTCGTGCTCGGCCTGGCCTTCCTGCTCCTGCTGGTGTCGTTCCGGTCCGTCGTCGTGGCCGTCACCGGCGTGCTGCTCAACCTGCTGTCCGTCGCCGCGGCCTACGGCATGCTGGTCTACGTCTTCCAGTACGGTCACTTCGAGTCGCTGCTCGACTTCCGCGCCACCGACGGCATCACCAACTGGATGCCGCTGTTCCTGTTCGTCATCCTGTTCGGGCTGTCGATGGACTACCACGTCTTCGTCGTCAGCCGGATCCGGGAGGGCCACGACCGAGGACTACCGACCCGGCTGGCGGTCACCGAGGGGATCACCCGCACGGCCGGGGTCATCACCAGCGCGGCGACGGTGATGGTGGCCGTGTTCGCACTCTTCGCCACGCTGCCGATGGCCGCTCCCAAGCAGCTCGGCGTCGGGCTCGCCGCAGCCGTGCTGCTCGACGCGACGATCGTCCGCGCGGTACTGCTGCCGGCGGTCATGGCCCTGCTCGGCGAGAAGAACTGGTGGCTGCCCCGGTGGCTGGAATGGCTCCCGCGCGTGTCGCACGACCTACCCGTGGCCCCGCAGCAGGAGTTGACGCCGGTGACGACGGGGGCGTGACCCCGCCCGCCGAACCCGGCCCTACCCGTCCTCGGGTCAAGGCCGGTTTCGGCGTCGGGTCAGGGGCGTGACCACACCTCCGGTCCCGAACACCGGCACCGGGCGGGCGGCGTGACGCGGTCGGCCACCGCGGGGTCAGGCCGCTTCCAGCTCCCGCTTCAACCGGCGCAGGGTCTCCCGCATGCCGTTCCGGTTCACGGTCGGGCGGTCGCCCGACGCCCTGCCGGTGAAGATCCGGCCGAGAACGTGGGCCACCCCGTTGCGCCGGTCCTGCCAGTACTCGGTCACCTGGGTGCCGCCGTCGGTCTCGCTGAACCGGTAGCCCCAGCGGGCCACCGGCTGGCCGAAGGTGGTGACGTCGAAGGCGAACTCGCTGCCCGGCGTCGCGGTGACGACCCGGCAGGTGGTGAACCACAGCAACGGGCCGCGACGGTTCCAGCCGACGAACCGTCGCGGCTGCCCGCTGTCGCGCCGGGTGACCCAGACCGCGACGCACTCCGGGCTCCACCGGGCCATCCGCCGTACGTCGGCGACGGCCGCGTAGACCGTCCCCGCCGGTGCCGCGACGGTGATCTGTTCGGCGACTTCCGGACCGTGCCCGGCTGCCTGCGCAGTCATGCCGCAACCATAGACGTCATTCGTTCCTCCACGGGAGGTGGTCGGGCAGGTCGCTGCTGACCCGTCCGGGGAAGGCCGGAGCGCGCCGCTGCCGGAAGGAGTCGAAGCCCTCCCTCGCGTCCGCGCTGGTCAGAGCCTCGGCGGAGAGTCGGGAATCCAGCCGGTGCGCCGGGTACGGCGAGTCCAGCGCGCTGGTCCGGTACAGCATCTGCCGGATGACCGCCACGGACACCGGCGCGGTGGTGGCGATGATGGTCCGCGCGAGCTGGTACGCCTTGTCGAGCAGGTGCTCCGGCTCGTGGACGCTGTGCACCAGGCCGGCCGAGAGCGCCTCGGCGGCGTCGAACGCCCGCCCGCTGATCATCCAGTCGAGCGCGCGGCCCATCCCGACCAGCCGCGGGAGGAACCAGGTGGACGCGCCTTCGGCGTAGATGCCGCGCCGGCTGAAGACGTACCCGAATCGCGCGTCGGTGGCGGCGAGCCGGTAGTCGGCCGGCAGGATGATGGTGGCTCCCGCGCCGACGGCCGCGCCCCGGATCGCGGCGATGACCGGCTTGTTCATCGCGAAGATCCGCATCGAGCACCGCCCCGCCGGTTCCGCCCACTCGGCCTCGGGGTCGTCGGGGGTGTCGAACTCCGTCACGGACATGTCCAACCCGGCGCAGAAGTGCTCACCCGTGCCGGTGAGGACGACGACCCGGACGTCGTCGTCGCGGTCGGCGCGGTCGAACGCGTGCGCGAGTTCGTCGGCCATCCGCAGGGTGTAGCCGTTGCGTTCCTCGGGACGGTTGAGCGAGACCGTGGCGATCCGGTCCGAAACGGAGTAGATGATCTCGCTGTACGTGTCCACGCCGGCACCCTAGAGCAAGGTCAACGCTCGCAGCAATGCTCGACGGGTCGGCTGTTCGGTCACCGACCGCTGTCCTGAGTAGACCATTGATCGGTTGGTGCCGTTCGGGCAGACTTCCGCCGTGTCCTCCAGTGTCTTCGATATCTACCGCCGCCATCTCGGCGAGGGGCTGGGTCGGGTCGCCGCCATGCTCCACACACCACTGGAGGTCGGCGCCACGGGCACCGTGGTGCACACCGCGGACGGTCGTCAACTGCTGAACTGCGCCGGCTACGGCGTGTTCTTCGTCGGTGCCGGGAATCCGGTCGTGCTCACGGCGGTACGCGACCAGCTCGAACGGCAGGCGTTGTCCACCCGGGTGCTGCTGAACGAGCCCGCCGCCCGGGCCGCCGAGGCGTTGACCTCGGTGGCGCCGGAGGGCCTGGTCAAGGTGCACTTCTCCAACTCGGGCGCGGAGGCGGTGGAGACCGCGATCAAGATCGCCCGGGCGAACGGGCGGCACCGGCTGGTTTCCATGCACAGCGGATACCACGGCAAGACGGTCGGCGCGCTGTCGCTCACCGCGCGGTCGCTCTATCAGGACCCGTTCCGCCCGCTGCTGCCCGAGGTCACCCACGTCAGGTTCGGCGACCTGGACGAACTGGCCGCCGTCGTCGACCGTGACGTCTGCGTGGTCGTCGAACCGGTGCAGAGCGAGGGCGGGGTGATCATCCCCCGGCCCGGCTATCTCAAGGCGGTCGAGGCGCTGTGCCGCGATCGGGGGGCGATGCTCGTCCTGGACGAGGTGATGACCGGGCTGGGGCGGCTCGGGACCTGGTGGGCGGCGGACCGCGACGGCGTACGGCCGGATGTCCTGCTGGTCGGCAAGGCGCTCAGCGGCGGGCTGGTGCCGGTCGCGGCGACCCTGGCGACCGAGGAGGCGTTCGCCCCGTTCGACAAGGACCCCTACCTGCACACGTCCACGTTCTCCGCGAACCCCCTCGCCATGGCCGCCGTCCGCGCCACGGTCGAGGTGATCAGGGAGGAGAAGCTGGTGGAGCGGGCGGCCGACCTGGGCGCGCGGCTACTCGCGGCGATCACCGGGACGGTGCGGCCGATCGGGCACCTGGTGGCCGACGTACGCGGCGCCGGGCTGCTCATCGGAGTGGAGTTCCGCTCCGGAATGCACGCCGCGGAGTTCCTGATGGACCTGCTCGACAACGACGTGGTCGTCAACCACTCGATGAACGCGCACCCGGTGCTGCGGCTCACCCCGCCCGCCACGATGACCCCCGACGAGGAGGACCGGCTGGTCGCCTCGTTCGAGCGGGCCTGCGCCGCCCTGGCCGCGCGTTTCCCCGCCACCGGAAGCGACTCCCCCGCATGACGCGACGTACCGTCCTGGTCACCGGGGCCAGCGGCGTCGTGGGCACCGCCGTACTGGCCGAACTCTCCGGGTACGACGTGATCGCCGCCGCCTACCGACGCCTGCCGGGCGGCTCGAACCGGGTGGTCCGGCTGGACCTGCACGCCCCCTCGCTCGGGCTCGACCGCCGCGCCTACCGCGAGCTGTGCGCCGAGGTCGACGCGGTGGTCCACTCGGCCGCCATCGTCAACTTCTCCGCCGACCAGGCGGAGGTGGACCGGCTCAACATCGAGGGCCTCGGCCGGGTCGTCGAGTTCGCCGCCGAGGCGGACGCGCCCCTGGTCCACGTCAGCACCGCCTACGTGTCCCGGTACGGCCGGGCCGGTGGCGGCGGCAGGCTGGGCACCGAGAAGGTGGCCGCGCGGACCGACGAGTACGTCACGTCGAAGTACCTCGGCGAGCAGACCGTCCGCGACAGCGGCATCGACGCGGTGATCGTCCGGCCGGCGATCGTCATCGGCGACTCCCGTACCGGCGTCATCCGTCAGCCCCAGGGAGTGCACCAGCTCGCCGAGTACCTGGTGACCGGCAAGCTGCCGTTCATCCCGGCGCATCCCGGCACGTTCTTCGACCTCGTCCCCCAGGACATGGTCGCGCGGGGAATCCGCGCGGTGCTCGACGCCGACCTGCGCAAGGGCGACTACTGGCTGACCGCCGGGCCCGCCGGCATCCCGGTCGAGCGTTACCTCGAACTGGTGACGGAGACCGCCCGCGAGTGCGGCATGGACATACCCGACGGCCGGATCGCGGATCCATCCATCGTGGACCGGCTGGTCCGGCCGGCGTTCGCGGACGTCCTTCCTCCCGAGGACCTGGCGCGGCTGGACGGCGTGGTGGCCGTCTGCGGGCTGGTCATCATCCCCGAACTGCTGCCGACGTCGTTCGGCACGATTCCCGGCGGACCGGACGCGATGACCCCGGCGCAGGCCGAGGACGCGTGGCGGGTCAGCCTGCGTCACCTGATCCGGGGGTTGCAGCAGTGATCGTCAACCCGAGCTGAGGAGGCCACCCGCGATGGAGTGCTCCGTCATCGTGCACGCTCTGCTGCCCAGGGCAGACGCCAAGGAGTCGTTCGACCGGTTGGCCGACTTCGCCGCGTATCCGGAGTTCACCGACACCGTACGGACGGTCGGGGTGACCCAGGTCAGCCCGACCCAGGTGGAGTCGAAGTGGGAGGTGAACTTCCGCCGGGGCATCCTCGTCTGGACCGAACGCGACGAGATCGACCCGGTCAGCCGCCGCATCGACTTCGAACAGACCACGGGCGACTTCGCGACGTTCACCGGCTCGTGGCTGGTCGTCGAGGCCGACGAGGGGGTACGGGTCGAGTTCGACAGCCGATTCGACCTGGGCATCGCCTCCCTGGCGAGCCTGATCGACCCGGTGGCGTGCGCGGCGATGCGCGACTCGATCCGGGACATCCTGCGCGGGCTGTTCGGCTCCGACATCGAGGTCACCGTGGTGGAGGCCGCCCCGCTCGGCTGAGCGACCGCGGGCCGTCCTCCAGCCGCCCGATCGGCTGGAAGACGGCCCGCTTTGTCGACGGCCGAGGCGGTCTCCTAGTCGAGCAGGTCGAAGAAGTCGTCCTTCGCCGCGTCGACCTTGTCCGACTCGGTGTCGACCAGCGACAGCAGCTGGTTCAGGGCGTCGGCGAGCCGCTTGCGCGCCACACCGTCCATCGTCAGGTTGGCCAGGCTGGACTCCAGCCGGGTCAACTCCTCCAGCACCCCGAGCGCGGTGGACGTCTGCTCGGGTAGCAGCTCACCGCGTAGGTAGCCGACCAGTTCCCGCACGTTCGGGTAGTCCAACACCAGGGTCGCTGGCAGGGTCAGCCCGGTCGCGGTGGCGAGCCGGTTACGCAGCTCGACCGCCGTCAGCGAGTCGAATCCGAGCTCGGGCAGGCTCCGGGTGGCGTCCAGGTCGGCGGCGGAGGTGTGGCCGAGAACCCTGGCGGCCTCGGCGAGCACCATCTCGCGCAGCACCCGGTCCTGTTCGGCGGGAGCGAGCCCGGGCAGGGTCCTGGCGAGGTCCGTGCCTCCCGCCCGGGTGCCACCGGCCGGGCCGGGCGCGCCGCCGGTCACCGGGTCGACCGACGCGGTGGCCGGCGCCCCCAGGTCGGCGGCGTCCGCGCCGGCCGGGCGGTCCGTGGTCATCAGGTCGTGCAGCACCGGCGGCACCGACCGCCGGTCGTGCCCGTCGAGCAGGGCGCTGTCCACGTCGACGAGGACCGGCGTCGCCGCGTCCGAGTCGAGCGCCCGTTCCAGCAAAGCCAGTCCACGCCCCGGCGGCAACGGCGTCAGCCCGATCCCGCGCATGCGACGCAGGCCGGTGTCCCTGACCTGCTCGGCCATCCCGTCCGGCAGCTCCCACAGGCCCCACGCCAGCGACTGCCCCGGCAGCCCCTGCGCGCGCCGCTGCTCGGCCAGGGCGTCGAGGTAGGCGTTGGCGGCGGCGTAACCCGACTGCCCGGGCGAGCCGAGCAGGCCGGCGGCGGAGGAGAAGAGCACGAACGCGGCCAGGTCGCACTCGCGGGTCTGCTCGTGCAGCTGCCGTGCGCCGTCCGCCTTCGGCCGCAGCACTCCGGCCACCCGCTGCGGGGTCTGCGACTCGACGACCCCGTCGTCCAGCACACCGGCCAGGTGCAGCACGGCGGTGAGCGGGTGCTCGGCGGGGACGGACCTCAGCAGGTCGGTCAGGGCCGCCGGGTCGGCGACGTCGCAGGCGACGACGCGCACCGACTCCGCGCCGAGCGCGGTCAGCTCGCCGACCAGGTCGGCGGCGCCGGGGGCGTCGGCTCCACGCCGGGACGTGAGCACCAGGTGCCGCACCCTGCGCCGCTCGACCAGGTGCCGTGCCACGATACGGCCGATGGCGCCGGTCGCGCCGGTGACGAGGACGGTGCCCTGCGGGGCCCACGGCCGTGCTCCGACGCGGATGACGGCCCCGGGATCAGTGGGGGCCCCGGTCTCCGGGACGAGGCTGTCGGCGGCCGACGGGCGCAGCCGAGGCACCAGCAGTCCGCCGCCGCGGACGGCGACCTGCGGTTCTCCGGCGGCGCCGGCCGCGGCGAGCGCCTGCCGCGACGCCGGGTCGTCGTCCAGATCGATCAGCGCGAACCGGCCGGGATGCTCGGACTGCGCCGACCGCAGCAGCCCCCACGCCGCCGCCTGCGCGAGGTCCCGGGACTGGTCGCCGACGGCCCGCCGGGTCACCACCGCCAACCGGGCGGCGCGGTACCGCGGGTCGGCCAGCCAGCGGTGTGCCAGGTCGAGCGCGGCGGCGACGGTGGGGTACGGGTCGTCACCGCCCGGCGGCAGTTCGGTGAAGACGAGGTCGGGAACCTGGTCGCCGGCCGTCAACTCGTCGAGCCAGGCCGCCGGCTGGTCGGATCGGACCGGCGCGGCCGGCACCCAGCGCAGCTCGTACCCGCCGCCCGACCCGGACGGCCCGAGGGCGAGCCGGTCGGGGGTGATCGGCCGCAGCGCGACGTGCCGGACCGAGGCGACCGGCGCACCGGACGGGTCGGCGAGGACGACGTCGACACCGTCGCCGTCGCGGGTCAGCCGGGCCCGCAGCGCCGTGGCGCCTCGGGCGTGCACCTGCAGGCCGGTCCAGGAGAACGGCAGCGCGATCCCGGCGTCCGCGCTGGCGTCGCCGAGCAGGGCGAGGGCGTGCAGCGAAGCGTCGAGCAGCGCCGGGTGCAGCAGGAAATTCTCGGTCGCGCCGGCGGCGTCGGCGGGCAGCGTCACGTCGGCGAAGATCTCGTCGCCCCGCTGCCACGCCCGGCCGACGCCCTGGAACACCGGGCCGTAGTCGTAGCCACCGGCGCGCAGGCGGTCGTAGAGGCCGTCCGTGTCCAACGGCGCCGCGCCCGGCGGCGGCCACAGCCTCAACCGGGTGGCGTCGCTGGTCCGCACCGGGGCGACGGTTCCCGTCGCGTGCGGCGTCCACGTTCCGCCGGGTGGGCGCGCGTGGATGGTCAGCGGGCGGGTCGGGTCGCCGTCCGTCCCGGCGACGACCACCCGGGTCTCCACGGCGCCGGCCTCGGGGAGCACCAGCGGCGCCCGCAGGAGGAGTTCCACCACCTCGGGGCAGCCGGCGTGCGCGCCCGCGCGCGCCGCCAGCTCCGCCAGCAGCGCGCCCGGTACGACGACCGTCCCGCCCACGCGGTGCTGGGCGAGCCACGGCTGGGCGGCGATCGACAGTTCGCCGGTCAGCAGCACTCCGGCGTCCAGCGTCTCGACCGGCTCCCCGAGCAGCGGCCGGACCGGTTGGGTCAACCAGTACCGCCGGTGCTGGAACGGATAGGTGGGCAGCTCCGCGGGCGGGACGTCCCCGCCGACCAGCGCGGGCCAGTCGACGTCTACGCCGTGGGCGAACAGGCGGGCCACCGCGCCCCAGGCGGAGTCCCGTTCGTCGCGCCCGCCGCGCAGCAGCGGCACGGCGATCGTCGTGTCGCCCGTATCGGCGTCCAGGTCGCCGACGGAGTCGAGGACCATGGCCGACAGCACGCCGCCGGGCCCGACCTCCAGGAACCGGCTCACCCCCTGCTCGCGTAGCCGGCGTACGCCCTGCGCGAACCGCACCGGTTGCCGCGCGTGCCGACTCCAGTGCCCCGGTGTGATCATGTCCACCGGCAGGCCCGTCTCGTTGGAGACCAGCGGGATCTCCGGCGCCCGGTGGGTGAGGTCCGCCTCCAGCTTGGCGAGGTCCGCGAGCATCGGCTCCATCAACGGGGAGTGGAACGCGTGGCTGACGCGCAGCCGGGTGGTCCTGCGCCCTCGGGCGGCGAACGCGTCGGCGACGGTCTGCACCGCGTCCTGCGGGCCGGCGACGACGACCGACGTCGGGCCGTTGACGGCGGCGAGCCCGAGCTGCGCCGCGGGGTCGGCGATCAGCGGCTCGACCTCCTGCGGGGTGGCCTGGATCGCGGCCATCGCGCCGCCGGCGGGCAGCGCCTGCATCAGCCGTCCGCGGGCGACGACGAGGCGGGCGGCGTCGTCCAGCGACAGCGCGCCGGCCACGTGGGCGGCGGTGATCTCCCCGATCGAGTGGCCGAGGACGAAGTCCGGCCGCAGGCCCCAGTGTCGCAGCAGCCGGTACAGCGCCACCTCCACGGCGAACAGCGCCGGCTGGGTGTACTCGGTCTGGTCCAGCAGGTCCGGGTCGCCGTCGATGACCGCGCGGATGGGACGGTCCAGGTGCCGGTCCAGTGCGGCGCAGACCTCGTCCAGGGCGGCGGCGAACCGTGGTTCGGCCGCGGCGAGTTCCCGCCCCATCCCGGGTCGCTGCGATCCCTGTCCGGGGAAGACCAGGGCCAGCCTGCCCTCGCCTGCCGTGCCGGTGACCACGGCCGGGGCGTCCTGCCCGGCGGCGAGCGCCGCGAGGGCGTCGCGGTCGAGGACGACGGCGCGCTGTTCGAACGCCGTACGCCGGGCCGCCGCGACCGCCGCCGCGCGGGCCGGCAGGTCGGGATGGGCGTCGAGGAAGGCGTCGAGGCGGCGGGCATGTTCGCGCAGCGCGGGGACGGTCCGCGCGGAGAGCACTAGCGGCGCCGGCACGGCCGCGCTGTCGGCCGGGGCGCCGGGCTCGTCCTGCGGCGCCTCCTCGACGATGACGTGCGCGTTGGTGCCGCTGATCCCGAACGACGACACCGCCGCGCGGCGCGGCCGGGCGCCGGCCGGCCAGGGCTGCTCGTCGGTGAGCAGCCGCAGCGGGCCGGCGGACCAGTCCACGTACGGGGTGGGTTCGTCGACGTGCAGCGTGCGGGGCAGCCGGCCGTGCCGCAGCGCCAGCACCATCTTGATGACCCCGGCCACGCCGGCCGCCGCCTGGGTGTGTCCGATGTTCGACTTGACCGACCCGAGCCACAGCGGGACCTGCCGGCCGGAGCCGTACGCGGCGGTCAGCGCCTGGGCCTCGATCGGGTCGCCCAGCCGGGTGCCGGTGCCGTGTGCCTCCACCACGTCCACGTCGGGTGCGTCGAGTCCCGCGTCGGCGAGCGCGTCGGCGATCAGGCGTTGCTGGGACGGACCGTTGGGCGCGGTGAGGCCGTTGGACGCCCCGTCGGAGTTGACCGCGCTGCCCCGCAGGACCGCCAGGACGCGCCGGCCGTGCCGGCGGGCGTCGGCGAGCCGTTCGAGGACCAGCACACCGGCGCCCTCGGCCCAGCCGGTGCCGTCGGCGGACGCGGCGAACGACCGGCACCGCCCGTCCGGGGAGAGCCCGCCCTGGCGGCTGAACTCGGTGAACACCAACGGCGTCCCGATCACGGTGACCCCGCCGGCCAGAGCGAGGTCGCACTCGCCGGTACGCAGCGAGCGGGCCGCCAGGTGCAGCGCGACCAGCGACGACGAGCAGGCGGTGTCGACCGACAGCGAGGGTCCTTCCAGGCCCAACGTGTACGACACGCGGCCGGAGACGATGCTGGTCGCGTTGCCGGCCATCAGGAAGCCGGCGACCTCCGGCGGGATGGCGCCGAGGCGCGGGGCGTAGTCGCCGGCGATGACGCCGGTGTACACGCCGGTGCGGCTTCCGCGCAGCGTGCGCGGGTCGATGCCGGCACGTTCCAGCGCCTCCCAGGAGATCTCCAGCATCAGCCGCTGCTGCGGGTCGGCGGCCAACGCCTCGCGGGGCGACAGGCCGAAGAATCCGGCGTCGAAGTCGCCGGCGTCGTAGAGGAATCCCCCGTGGCGGGCGTAGGTGGAGCCGGGACGGTCGGGGTCGGGATGGAACACCTGCGGGTCCCAGCCCCGGTCGGTCGGGAACGGCCCGATGCCGTCGCGGCCGTCGGCCAGGAAGGTCCAGAAGTCCTCGGGGGTGGCCGCTCCGCCGGGGAAACGGCAGGCCATCGCCACGATGGCGATCGGCTCGGACGCACCCGAGGGCGTGCCGTCCGGCTCGCCGGCCATCGGCGCGGCGACGCGGTGCCCCGGTCCCGGGCCGGCGTCCGGGCCGCCGACCTGTTCGGCCAGGTACCCGGCCAGGGCCGACGGGTTGGGGTAGTCGAAGGCGAGGGTGCCGGAGAGTTGGAGCCCACTCGCCTCGGACAGCCGGTCGGCCAGTTCGAGCGCGGTCAGTGAGTCGAAGCCAAGCTCGGCGAAGGCACCGTCGGCAGTGACGTCACCACGCGGCCGATCGAGCACCTCGGCCGCCTCGGTACGTACGACATCCAACCACCACTGCGTCCTGGAGTCACCCATTCAGGCGGCCGCCCTTCCGCGATCATCAATGTCGGTGCCGCGGTCACCCACCGGGCAGCGGTCATCCTCCATCGGTCACGGCGGCCAACACAATCGCCCGTCCGGACTCCACAAAGGATCTATGGTCTTTGTCGATCGCCCTGTCTACGCTGTCCCGCATGATTCAGGCGAGATCGAGGTGAGCCGTTTCGTCGATGCCGTCGTCGGCACCGCCGGGCGGTCGCCGGGCGGCATGGTCACCGGCGCCCCCGCGAACCCGGTGCGGCGCGGCTGGGGGCAGTTGCACGAGGCGGCCCGGCGTACGGCGGCGGCACTGGTCGCGGGCGGGCTGGCCCCCCGCCAGGCCGTCGCGGTCCTGGCCGGTGACCCGGGGGAGGTCGCGCGGGTCGCCCAGGGGACGTGGCTGGCCGGCGGCAGCGTGACCATGCTGCACCAGCCGACCCCGCGGACCGACCTGTCCGTCTGGCGCGACGACACGCTGCGTGTCCTGCGCATGATCGACGCGCGTCTGGTGCTGGTGGGCGCCCCGTTCGAGGCGATGGCCGACGTGCTGCGCGAGCAGGGCGTCCCCCACCGGATGATCGGCGACCTGGACAGCGACCGGGAGTTCACCGTCGTGCCCGCCGCCGAGGACGACACCGCGCTGCTCCAGTTGACCAGCGGCTCGACCGCCGAGCCGAAGGCGGTGCGGATCACCCACCGCAACATCCACGCCAACCTCGTCGACACCGCCGCCCACCTCGAGTGCGGCGACAACGACGTGCTGGTCAGCTGGCTGCCGCTCTTCCACGACATGGGCATGGTCGGCTGTCTGCTGCTGCCCATGTTCACCGGCATCGACCTGGTAATGGTCACGCCCGCGGAGTTCCTCGGCCGTCCGATGGTGTGGGCGGAACTGATGAGCCGGTACGGCGGCACGATCACCGCCGCGCCGAACTTCGCGTACGCGATCCTGACCCGGCAGCTCGCCCGCGCCGACGCCGGTTCGCTCGACCTGTCCCGGTTGAAGGCCCTGTGCAACGGCGCGGAGCCGATCGACCCGTCGACGGTCGAGGCGTTCGTCGCGGCCGGCGCCCGGTTCGGCCTGCGGCCGGAGGCGGTGAACTGCTGCTACGGCGCGGCGGAGAGCGCCCTGGTCATCTCGCTGTCGGCGCTGTCGGATCCGATGCTTCTCGACACCGTCGACGCCTTGGAACTGGAGAAGAACCGGCGGGCGGTACCGGCGAGCGACGACCACCCGACCGCCGTGCGCCGGCTGCCCATGCTCGGCGCCGCCCACCCGAGCGTGACCGTGCGGGTCGTCGACGACTCCGGCGCCGAGCTGGGCGACCGTGAGGTCGGCCGGTTGCAGCTGCGCGGCGACTCGGTGACGAGGAGCTACCTCACCGAGGACGGTCCGGCCCCGGCCCTGGACGACGACGGCTGGTTGGACATCGGCGACGAGGGCTACCTGGTCGACGGTCAGATCGTGGTCTGCGGTCGCCGCAAGGACGTCGTCATCATGGGCGGTCGCAACATCTATCCCACCGACATCGAGCGCGCGGCCGCCGGCGTCGACGGCGTCCGGGACGGCAACGTCGCGGCGGTACGACTGATGGCCGGCGACGGGGTGGCGCGGGAGTCGTTCGCGGTGCTGGTCGAGTCACGCCTGGTCGGTGACCCGGCCGCCGAGAGGGCGCTGTCCGACGCGATCGCCAACCGGGTCCTCGCCGATGTCGACGCCCGTCCGGCGGAGGTCGTGGTGCTGCCGCCGGGCAGCCTTCCGAAGACCCCGTCGGGCAAGCTGCGCCGCGCGGCGGCCCGCTCGCTCATCCCTCGTTGACCATCCGCCCCCGGAGGAAGCTGTGCGATCCCTTGATCAGGCCCGTGCCCTCTGCGAGTCGTACCTGCCGGGGTTGCTCGACGGGTTGTCGAAGGTCCCGTTCGAGCAACGGGAAGCCTCCGGCGGCGGCACGCTGCCGGTGTTCCGGGCCAGCGGCGGCCCGAGCCTGGTGATCCCGAAGGACTACGGCGGGCTCGGCGCGTCCCCGTTGGACGCGGTACGGGTCACCCGCGCGATCGGCGCCCACGCGCCGTCGCTGGCGGTCGCGACCACGATGCACCACTTCTCCGTGGCGACGCTGTTCACCTTCGCCGAGAGCATCAAGAACTCGGGCATGGAGTGGGCCCTGCTGGAGGCGATCACCAGCCGCAACCTGCTGGTCTCCTCGGGCTTCGCCGAGGGCCGCCCGGCCCAGGGGATCCTCTCCCCCACGATGACGGCGACGCCGGTGGACGGCGGCTACCGGATCAACGGGGCGAAGAAACCGTGCAGCCTGAGCCACTCGATGGACCTGCTGACGGCCAGCGTGGCGGTGCCCGCACCGGGCGGCGGCCAGCAGACGGCCTTCCTGCTCATGCCGGCCACGCTGCGCGGCATCACCCGGCACCCGTTCTGGGGCAGCAGCGTGCTCGCCGGCGCGGAGAGCGACGAGGTCCGGCTGACCGACGTGTTCATCGAGGAGGAGTTGGTCATCCCGACCGAGAACGGCCCGGACGGGATGCTCGACGACCTGCAGACCGTCGGGTTCATCTGGTTCGAGCTGCTCATCACCGCGTCGTACCTGGGCATGGCCAGCGCGCTCGTCGAACGCGCGTTGGCCGCCGGGCGCGGCGCGGTCACCGACCGCGCCGCGCTGGGCACCCGGCTGGAGACGGCGACGCAGCTGCTGGAGGGCGCGGCCCGCGCCATGCAGGCCGGCGAGACGGACAACGACGCGCTGGCCCGTGTCCTGATGGCCCGCTACGGCACGCAGGACGCCATCACCGACGCCGCCCGCCAGGCGGTCGAGATGCTCGGGGGCATGTCGTTCATCCGCTCCCCCGAGGTGGCCTATCTGGTCGCGGCCTGCCAGTGCGTCGCGTTCCACCCGCCGTCGCGGGCCAGCGTCGCGTCGCCGCTGGTCGACTACCTCGACGGCACCCGCCCGTTCATCATGAACGACAGCGCCCCGGCACCGGCCGCGCAGCCACCGGCGGCGCCGCAGCCGTCCGTGCAGGCACCGGCGGTGCCGGCCGCGCAGCCACCGGACCCACAGGCGGTGCGGGCACCGGCGCCGCAGTCGTCCGTTGCCCCGCCGGTCGGCGCACCCACGCCCAGCCTCGCGGTCCACCCGGTCCAGGACCCGGCCTCCACCCGGCCCGTCGAGGCCGCGGCACCGGTCACCGTGCCCGGCCCCCGCCCGCAGCCGGTGGTCACGTACAGCCCGCAGCCCGCCGCCCCCCGCACCGACGGACGGTCGGGAATGACGGCGGACGACGCCGCCGACTGGGACCAGGCGTCCTCCCTGTTCGACGGCGCGGAGGGCATCCGGCTGACCGCACGCGACTGCGACCTGCGGTACTGGTTCGCCAACGTCCCGCAGCGCACGCTGCGCGGAAACATCGTCGGCTACCCGCCGGAGCTGGTGACCCCGGACTTCCTGCACGAGCCGGGCCCGCTGCGGGACGCGCTGATCCAGGAGGTCGCGTTCCGCGCGCTGGCCGAGGAGCGGGCGGCCCGCGCGATCGGTCACATCGTGGCGTGCGCGCCGGACTCCACGACCGCCGAGTTCTACGCCACCCAGCTGATGGACGAGACCCGGCACGCGATGATCTTCCGAAACCACCTGCGGAACCTCGGCATCGACGAGCACGACGTCGCCGCCGTCATCGCCCGACAGACCGCGCACGACAAGGCGACCATCCTCGATCCGTTGGAGGAGTACGGCATGCCGATCGTGCGCGAGCAACAGGACTTCGTCGGCGGCGTGGTGCTGCTGACGATCCTGGTCGAAGGCTTCCTCGCCCCGTCGTTCGAACTCAGCGAGCGCAAGTGGCGACCGCTCGACCCGCGGATGGCGGACATGGAGAAGGGCGCCGCCATCGACGAGGTGCGCCACCTGGCCGTCGGCACGTCGATCATCCGCGAGCACGTGCAGCGGCACCCCGACGAGAAGGAACGCCTCGTCGAGCTCATCCGCGACGGCATGCGGCTGTGGGAGCAGTTGCCGGTGTCCGACCAGCTCACGCGCTGGGAGAACTGGTTCCAGGAAGGCATCGCCCCGCACCTGGCCACCATCGGTGACTACGAGGTGTGGGAGGGGCGGCGGCTGGTCGACACCACGCCGGAGGAACGCATCCAGAAGGCTGTGGAGGTCACGAGCATCGTGCACTCCACCCGCCTCACCGACATGGGCCTCGGCCGTGCGTTGATCTACTGATCCTCCATCCCGTGGCCTGGGGGCGGCCCCAGGCCACGGGCGCACCTCACGACGGGCTGGCACGGCGAGGGCTCCCTGGGCGCGGGCACCGCGGCGGCGCGGCTCTACGCGGCCGTACGCTCCGCGTCCAGGTGGCCGCTCTCGCCGCGGATCCCCCACCGGCTGTAGAGCGGTCGCAGTGGCCCGGGCACCCACCAGTTGAGCCGGCCGAGCAGCCGCATCGTGGCCGGCATCAACAGCGCCCGGACGATGGTGGCGTCGACGACGACGGCGAGGGCGAGCCCGATACCGATGATCTTCACGACCAGCACGCTCGCGGTCGCGAACGACACGATCACCACCACCAGCAGCAGGGCCGCGCTGGTGATGATCCGGCCGGACCGCTGCAACCCGACCGCGACCGCCTCGGTGTTGTCGCCGCTGAGGTCGTAGTGCTCGCGGATGCGCGAGAGCAGGAACACCTCGTAGTCCATCGACAATCCGAACGCGACGGCGAAGATCAGGATGGGTTGCACCACGTCGATGTTGCCGGTGGAGGTGAACCGCAGCAGCCCGGCGAGGTGGCCGTCCTGGAAGACCCACACCACCGCGCCGAACGCCGCGGTCAGGCTCAGCATGTTCATCAGGATCGCCTTGACCGGCAGCACCAGCGAGCCGAAGGACAGGAACAACAGCACGAACGTGGTGACCACGACGAGCAGCGCCATCCACGGCAGCCGCTGCTCGAGCATGTCCATCAGGTCGGCGAACCCGGCGGCGTCGCCGCCGACCAGCACCGTGCCGGAGGGCGGCGGTTCGACGCCGCGCACCGCGTCGACAAGGTCCCGTCCCTGCTCGGAGATCGGTTCCGCGTCGAACCGGACGGTGACCCGCGCGGTGTCGCCGGCCAGACCGCTGACGTCCGCCTGCCGTACGCCCGGCAGGGCGGCCACCCGCTGCACGTACGCGGCGATCTCCTCCCGGCCGGGAGAACCGGTCACCGGGCCGTCCAGCGTGACGATGGCTTCGATCGGCCGGGTGACGCTGTCCGGAAACGACCGCTCGATGGCGTCCTGGACCTGCCGGCTCTCCGCCGAGGCAGGCAGCACCCGGGTGTCCAGCCAGCCGTAGGAGATGCGCAGGAACGGCAGGCCGAGAACCACCAGCACGGCGATGACCGCGCCCCCGATGAGTACGGGTCGACGCATCACCGTCCGCGCGATCCGCGCCCACGCGCCGGAGTCCGGGTCGGTGTCGACCGGCCTGCGGCGACGTTCCCGCAGCCGCAGCCCGAACAGGGCCAGCATCGCCGCCATCACGGTCATCGCGAAGAACCCCGCCAGCAGCACCGCGGCGACCCCGCCGACGGCGATGGACCGGAGGAACACCTGCGGGAAGACGGCCAGGCTGGCCAGCGCGAGCGCGACGGTCACCGCCGACACGACGATGGTCCGGCCCGCGGTGACCATGGTCCGGCGCAACGCCGCCGGGACGGGGTGGCCCGCGGAGAGTTCCTCCCGGAACCGGCTGACCATGAACAGGCTGTAGTCCACCGCCAGCCCGAGACCGAGCAGCGTGACCACGTTGACCGCGAAGATCGAGATGTCGGTGAACTGTGCCAGCAGCCGCAGGCCCGCCAACGAGCCCACGATCGCCAGCACCCCGACCGCGACCGGCAGCAGCGCCGCCAGCAGGTTACGGAAGATGAGCACCAGCAGCAGAAACAGGATCGGCAACGCCAGCGCCTCGGCGCGGGTCAGGTCCGCCTTGCTCTGGCTGTTGACGTCGTCGATCAGCGCCAGCGGCCCACCGACGGTGACGTCGAGATCCGGGCTGGTCAGGCTGTCCTTGATGGCCAGGTAGTTGGTGAGGCGTTCGTTCTCGGTGGCGCCGGCGATCTGCACCGCCGCGAACGTCTCGTGCCGGTCGGCGCTGACCAGGGCGGGAGCCCCGGCCCGCCAGTAGTCGGTCACGCCCTCGACCCGGTCCGCCGGCAGCCCGTCCAGCACGCGCCGGGCGGCGTCGGCGTACGCGGGGTCCTCCACCGTCCAGCGGTCGCTGCCGAACAGCACGACGACGTCCGCGTCGTTGCGTCCGAGCGCCTTGCGTTCGACCTCGTCGGCGCGGGAGCTCTCGCTCGCCGCGTAGGTGAACCCGCCGACGGCCAGGTCGCCGAACGCGCCGGCGCCCCAGGTGCCCGCGGCGACCAGGAACACCGCAGCGCCGGCGATCACCCACCAGCGCGCCCGGTGCGCGAGCCGGCCGAGGAGATCCAACATGACAGCAACCCTTCGCTCGACCGCGGTGCTCGGGAGAACGACGCGGCGCCGGCACAGTCAGGACCGGCGCCGCGTCGATGTGATCACAGGATGGTGATGATCAGGTCCAGCGCCCGATGCCGATCGCCTTCGCATCGGAGAGCAGCTTCTCCCGGAGCGCGACCCGGCGGATCTTCCACGTGCCGGTTCGCGGGAACTCGTCCCACTTTATCTGGATCGGCGGGGCCATCGGGCTCAGGTCCGCGACCGCCCGCTCCCAGTCGGCCTTGTCCAGCGGAACGTCGTCCGCAGTGCTGACCACGGGTACCGGCAGGTCACCGGCGACCGGGAGGACGATGACCTCGGTGGTGTAGTCGATCCGGTCGAGGATGAGATCCTCGAACTCGATCGCGCTGCCGCCGGGGATCCGGTCGATCTCCCGGTCCACGATCCGCACGGCGCCCCACTTGTTGATGACCGCGAGGTCGCCGGTGTTCCACCACCTGCCGTTGCACTTGAGGTCGTGCCGGTCCTGCTCGCCGACGTAGGCGAGGCACCGTCCCGGCTGGTCGATCTCGATCAGGCCGACCTGGCCGCGCGGGACCTCCTTGCCGGTCTCCGGGTCCACCGCCCGCATCTTGGCGTGGAACGGGATGGGCCAGCCGATCAGCTGCGTCGGCGGCGGCCGGTGCCCCCTGCGGCGTACCACGAAGCGGAAGAACGGCCGGATGCACAGGGCGCCGTTCTCGCTCTGGCTCCACGACTGGACCCAGATCGGGAACCGGCGCTTGGTGGCGGCCATGAAGGTGCGGATCGTACGGGTGTGGATGGCGTCGAACGAGTTGACGTACTCGCGCACGTTGCTGAACAGGCCGGCGGGGTCGCGGGCCAGCGGCTCCCAGGCGAGGTAGATGTTCGGCAGCGCCTCCACCAGCGTCGGCTTGTGCTCGGCCAGCAGCTCCCGGATCCTCGGCGAGAGCGGGTCGGACAGGTAGAGCACCCGCGGGCCGACCGCGGCCATCGCCAACTGCATGGTGGTGAGCCGCTCGTGGGTGTAGGGGTCGCAGAACGCCACCGTGTCGCTGCGCCGGAGCCCGAACCTGGGCCACCGCTCGGTCTCCACGATCGCCATCGCGTAGATGGACTCGGCGGAGTGCATGACCAGCTTGGGTATGCCGGTGGTGCCGGAGGTGTGGGTGATGACCACCGGTTCCTTGAACTCGCGCATGTTCGGCTGGACCGGCGGCGCGTCCTTGAAGTCGTCCAGGTGCAGCACGTCCGGCCGGTCCGCGACCGCGTCGACGCTGATCGTCCGTACGGTGAGCTCCGCCACCACCTCCGGGGTGATGCCGCACTTGTCGAGGTGCTTCTGGTCGGTCAACAGGAACGGCCGTTCCAGCCGCTCCAGCATCGGGATCATCGCCTCCGGGCCGTAGGAGCCGGAGAACATGCAGGGAATGGCGCCGATCCGGGCGATGGCGCAGCCGAGAATGACGATGTCCAGGTGGTTCTGCTTGAGGATCGCCACCCGGTCCCACGGGCGCACGCCCGCCTTGTGCAGCCAGGCCGCGGCGCGATCGACGAGTTCCGCCCACTGGGTGTAGGTGCGGGTTTCGGCTCCGTCGGGGTCGATGTCCGGCGGGCGGTCGACGATGACCAGCTCGTCCGGGGCGGTCTTCGCCGCCACGTGCCAGGTCTCGCCCATCTTGGAGTGCTTCGGTACGCGCGAAAAGGGGCTCAGCCGACGGCGCCACCGGGTGGGCGTGAACTCGGTGAGAAACCGCGGAATGGGCCGCTGCGGCTCGACGTCGTCGCCGGCGACCGTTGAATCAGCGGGTGAGGCCACGAGCGCGTCCTCCTGTTCTCGGGGCTTGGGGAGGTCAGCTGACGACGAATGATCATCGGCCGTCCAATTGGCCGGTAACGATATCGACATTGTCCGGCGTAGACCAGATCTGGGTGGACGGAAATCCGACCCCGAACGCATCCGGCCCCCGGGCCGTCCGACCAGTGTGGACGGATCGACGACCGGCCATAATGGCCGCCGTTCCCCGTCGACGTGGGCGTCGCGGTGTCCGCCTGCGGCCATGGCCGCCTTCGGACAGCTCGGCCAGGGCCCGTGGTGATCACCCCTCTCCTATCGTCTGCTCGGCACATTTCTCATGATCACGGGCTTGTTAGCGAGGTGTGATGGCGACGCGTGGGCGGGAGATCGCTCGCGGCGCGATGGTTGCAGCCGTGAGTCTGCTACTGCCGGCTACGGCGGTGGTGGCGATATCGACGGGGGTTTCCGCGGTACCTTCGAGCGAGAACTCGGTGGCGGCGCGGGCCACGGGAAGTGAACAAGCGGCGGCCCTGGCGGCAGCGCGTCGGTCCGGGAAGCGAGTTCGGGTGCCGAGCCTGACGACCGAGACCGGCGAGGTGTTCGCCAACCCCGAAGGATCGTTCACGCTCGAGCAGCACGCCCACCCGGTGCGGGTGCGACAGGGCGCCGGGTGGGCGCAGGTGGACACCCGGCTGCGCCGGCAGGCTGACGGCTCCGTCGTCCCGGCGGCCACCACGGTGCGGGTCGCCTTCTCCGGCGGCGGTGACCAGCCCCTGGCGCGGCTGCACCGCGAAGGACACGAACTCCGGCTCGGCTGGCCGGGCCGGTTGCCCGAGCCGGCCCTGGACGGCGACACGGCGACGTATCCGGAGGTGCTGCCCGGGGTCGACCTGCGAGTTCAGGCCACCGTGGACGGCTTCACGCAGGTCCTCGTCGTCAGGTCGGCGAAGGCCGCGTCGAACCCTGCGTTGCATCGGCTGTGTCTGAGCACGACCGGCAGCGCGGGACTCACCGTCGTGTCGGATGCGAACGGAGGGCTCAGGGCGGTGACCGCTACGGGGCGGGTCGTCTTCCGGGCGCCCACCCCGCTGATGTGGGACTCCTCGGGGGTCGAGGCCGCCGCCGGGGCGGTTGCCGACAGCGGATCGGTACGCGGGCCGGGCACGGGTTCCCGTCAGGCGGCGATGGCTGTCGAGGCCCGTCCCGGTGAGCTGGCGGTCGTTCCCGACCGGCGGATGCTGACCGACCCGAAGACCCGCTACCCGCTCTTCATCGACCCGATCTGGGGCGGCACCAAGCAGGCCCACGCCGTGGTGTCGAAGCACTTCATAGACGAGCCGTACTACAACGGCAGCGGGGACGTGAAGGTCGGCTACTACAACGACCCCTACGCCTCGCCGACCAGCGACACCTACCGGTCGTTCTTCCGCATGGACACCTCCCAGGTGCGCGGCAAGCAGATCCTCTCGGCCACCTTCCGCATCCGGGAGACGCACTCCTGGTCCTGCTCGCCGCGGGCGGTGGAGCTCTGGGCGACGAGCTCGATCAGCGCCTCGACGACCTGGAGGGCCCAGCCGACCTGGGCCTACCGGATGGACACCAGAAGCGTCGCGCACGGCTACTCCAGCAGTTGTGGGCCGACCGACGTCGAGTTCAACACGTTGCAGCACGTGAAGGACTCCGCGGCGGGTGGCTGGACCAACGTGACCATGGGGTTGCGCGCCAGCGACGAGACGGACAAGTACGGCTGGAAGAAGTTCAACAACAACCCCGTCCTGTCGATCACCTACAACACGACGCCGAGCGTGCCGACGAACTCGACGACGTACCCCGACCAGCCCTGCCTGACCGGCGAGAGCAGGCCGGTCATCGGCCCGCCCGGCACCGTCAGGATGCTGGCGACCGTCGCCGACCCCGACGGCGGCAACGTCAGGGCCCGCTTCGAGTGGTACGACATCGGTGGCGCCAGGCTCGGCGAGACCCTCACCGCCGCGAAGAGTTCCGGGCTGCAGCACGAGGCGGTCGTCCCGTCGACCGACATCGGGACCGGCCGCACCCTCTCCTGGCGGGTACGCGCCGAGGACGGCACCGCGGTCAGCGCGTGGAGCGCCTCCTGCGAGGTGACAGTCGACCCGGAGGCGCCGACGAACGGCCCCACGATCAGCTCGAGCACGTATCCGGCGACCGGCGTCAACGGTGGAATCGGCCAGCCGGGCTCGTTCACCTTCGGGCCGAACGGCGTCACCGACGTGGCCAGCTACGAGTACGAGCTGGACGGCGCGGCCGGCGGCACCGGGACCGTGGCGGCCGGCGGTGACCTGACCGCGACCGTGTCGCTCACTCCCCCGGACTCCGAGGCGCTGCTGCACACCCTGCGGGTCCGCAGCCTCGACGCCGCCCACTCGCCCGGACCGTGGACCACCTACTCGTTCCAGGTGGGCGGCCGTGGCGCCCCGGTCGGGCACTGGACGTTCGACGAGGGCAGCGGCGCCACCGCGGCCGATTCCTCCGGCAACGGCCGCACCGCCAGCCTCGGCGCCGGGGCCGGCTGGACCGGCGGCCGGGTCGGCGCTGCGCTGACGACCGACGGAACCGCCGGTCACGCCTCGGCGAGTTCGGTGGCGCGGACCAGCAGCAGCTTCACCGTCTCGGCCTGGGTCCGGCTCGACACGGCGGGCCAGGACCGCACCGCGGTCAGCCAGGACGGCAACCACCACAGCCGCTTCTCTCTCGGCTACGACAGCGCCGACCAGAAGTGGTCGTTCAAGGCGCCGGTGATCGACAGCAGCAGCAGCTCCATGCACTACCGTGCGGCGTCCGACG
The DNA here is from genome assembly GCF_043205005.1 of Micromonospora sp. NPDC047620. Lineage (NCBI taxonomy): Bacteria > Bacillati > Actinomycetota > Actinomycetes > Micromonosporales > Micromonosporaceae > Micromonospora > Micromonospora sp. NPDC047620. Next base: position 80,500 of record NZ_JBIDDG010000018.1, read on the forward strand.
CGCCCGCCACCCCGGGCACCTGGACCCACCTGGCCGGTGTCTTCGACGCGTCGGCCAGAGAGATCCGGCTCTACGTCAACGGCGCTCTCGCCGGGACCGCCGCCCACGGCGCCTTCGCCTGGCCGGCATCCGGATCCCTGCAGATCGGGCGGGGCAAGAAGTCCGACAGCGCGACCAACTACTGGGCGGGCGCGATCGACGACGTGCGGGTGTGGAACCGGGTGGTCTACCCGAGCACCATCGGCGGTACGGCCAGCGAGATCCGCAACCTGTCCAACCAGCCGCCGCGCGCCGAAGGGGCCTGGGCGCTGGACGAGACGGCCGGTACGAGCACGGCCGACACGTCCGGCAACGGTCGTACCGCCACGCTGCACGGCGGGGCGAGCTGGGACGAGGGCTACACGAGCGGTGCCCTGATGTTCGACGGCACCACCGGCTACGCCGCGACCGCAGGGCAGGTGTTGCGTACCGACAGCAGCTTCACCGTGTCCGCCTGGGTCCGCCTGGACCGGGCAGCCGGCGTCGGAGACCCGTCCGCCGTCTCGCAGGTCGGCACCCGTACCGCCGCCTTCTCCCTCGGCTACAGCGAGCCGGACGGCAAGTGGGTGGCGACCATGAAGGCCACCGACGCCGACACCGCGACCAGCATCCGCGCCCTCGCCTCGCCCGACCAGTTCCCGGTGACGGCCGGCGAGTGGACCCACCTCACCCTGGTCTATGACGACGCGGTGCGGCGGATGCACCTCTACGTGAACGGGATCTGGGCGGCGAGCAACACGATCGACGCGCAGTGGACGACCAGCGGCCCGTTGACCATCGGGCGGGCGGCGGCGAACGGCAGCCCCACCGGTTTCTGGCCCGGCGCGGTGGACGAGGTCCGGGTCTGGACAGGTGCGCTGACGGATGCGCAGGTCAACGGCCTTCCTCTCGAGATCTACCCGTAGCAGCTGCCAGCGGCAGCGACTTCGTCGGCGGAGCGGGCCGCGGCACCACGTGCCACGGCCGGCGCCGGCCTGCCCTGAAGCAACGCTCGACGTTCCGGCCGGATGCCGGTCTCACGAAAGGATGTCAGCGTCCAATGCGGACAAGAAGAGTCCCGCCTGGCGACTGGGCGCGCCTGCGGGCGGCCCTCCTGGCCGGGTTGGTCCTGGTGCCGCTGGCGGTCGCCGTACCGGCGCACGCGGCACCGGACGATCGGTGGAATCCACCGCGACCCGACCGGGGTCGCTCGGTTCAGGGTGGCGCACCGGCGGCCTGGGCCAAGACCCTGCCCGACCGTACCGCCCAGCACGCGGTCACCACTTCACCGAAGGTCTCCTGGCCGGAGGCCGGCAGCGCCGAGGTCGACCTGACCGGCGAAGGCACCGGTCTGGCGCGCCTCGCCGACGGTCGGTCGCCCCGGATCCGTGCCGGGGCACTTCCGGTCTGGGTGGGGCAGGTAGCTGAAGCCGCCAAGGCCAAGCAGGCCGGAGCACCGAGCCGGGTACTCGTCGAGGTGCACGACCGCGGAGCCGCGGACCGGGCCGGGGTAGCCGGCCTGCTCATGCGGGTCGAGCGCCGCGACGGGCAGACCCGTACGGGCGAGGTCACGCTCGACGTCGACTACGCCGCCTTCGCCGGGGCCTACGGCGGTGACTACGCGGCGCGGCTGCGCCTGGTGCGGCTGCCCGCCTGCGTCCTCACCACACCGCGGCTGCCCGCCTGCCAGCGGGCCACGCCGTTGCCCACCCGCAACAACCTCCAGGCGCGGCGGCTCTCCGCGCAGGTCACCGTCGAACCGGCCGGCGCTGACGCCACGATCCTCGCGGTGACCGCGAACGACGACAGCAGCGCGGGGGACTGGACGGCCACCCCGCTGGCCCCGTCCGCGAGCTGGCAGGCGGGCGCCTCGACCGGCGACTTCACCTGGTCGTACCCGATGCGGACGCCCGAGGTCGCGGGCGACCTGGTGCCGAAACTCGCCCTCGGCTACTCGTCGGGGAGCGTGGACGGCCGGATAGCGCAGACCAACAACCAGACCTCGTGGGTCGGTGAAGGCTTCGACTTCTGGCCCGGATACATCGAGCGCAGCTACAAGGGCTGCGCCGACGACATGGGGTCGGGGGCGAGCAACACCACCAGGACCGGCGACCTGTGCTGGGGCTACGACAACGCCGTCATGGTCCTCGGGGGACGGGCCACCCAGCTGATCCGCGACGACACGACTGGCGTCTGGCGACCGAAGGCCGACGACGGCTCACGGGTGGAGAAGCTGACCTCGGCGGCCACCGCCAACGGCGACAACGACGGCGAGCACTGGCGGGTCACCACCGTCGACGGCACCCAGTACCACTTCGGCCTCAACCGCCTGCCGGGCTGGGCCAGCGGCAAGGCGGAGACGAACTCCACCTGGGCCGCTCCGGTCTTCGGTAACCACTCCGGCGAGCCGTGCCGGGGCTCCACCTTCGCCACCTCCTGGTGCCAGCAGGCGTGGCGGTGGAACCTCGACTACGTGGTCGACCCGCACGGCAACGCCATGACCTACTGGTACGGGCGGGAGACCAACCACTACGGACGCAACGTGACCGCCTCCAGCGGCACGCCGTACCACCGTGGGGGCCACCTCACCCGGATCGACTACGGCCTGCGCTCGAATGCGCTGTTCGGCACCGCGCCGGCCCGGGTGGTCCTCACCGTCGCCGAGCGTTGCCTGCCCGACTCGACCTTCGACTGTGCCGAGTCGAAGCTCAACTCGGCCAACGCCAGGTACTGGCCCGACGTGCCGTTCGACCGGAACTGCAACGCCGGCGCCACGTGCACCAACAACTTCTCCCCGACGTTCTGGAGTCGCAAGCGGTTGACGGGGGTCACCACCCAGGTCTGGGACACCGCGGCGGTCGCCTTCCGGGACGTGGACACGTGGGCCCTGCGCCACCAGCTGCTCAAGCCGGGAGACGGGACGAGCCCGGCCCTGTGGCTTGCCGGCATCACCCACACCGGCAGGGCCGGTGGTAGCGAGGCCCTGCCGGAGCTGGTCTTCCACGGCACCCAGTTGGTCAACCGGGTCGACGCCCTGGAGGGCATCGCGCCCATGATCAAATGGCGGATCAGCGCGATCGTGTCGGAGGCCGGCGGCACCACCTCGGTGACCTACTCCGCCACCGACTGCGTACGCGGCCAGACCCCGGTCCCGGACGCCAACACCAAGCGCTGCTTCCCCAGCTACTGGACCCCGGACGGCGCGGCCAACCCCACCGTGGACTGGTTCCACAAGTACCTGGCCACCCAGGTCGTCGTCGACGATCGAGACCCCGCCTCGCCCGACCTGGTCACCCGGTACGAGTACCTCGACGGCGCGGCCTGGCACCACGACGACGATGACGGGCTGACCAAGGAGAAGTACAAGACCTGGTCGCAGTGGCGCGGCTACGGGCGGGTTCGGGTCACCAGCGGGGCCGACGGCGAGCAGCGTTCGCAGACCGAGACCCGCTACTTCCGGGGCATGGACGGCGACAGGCTCGCCGCCGGCGGCACCAAGGACGTCAAGGTCACCGACTCGCGCGGTGTGCGGGTCGACGACCACCGCGCGTTGGCGGGCCTGGCCCGGGAGACGATCAGCTTCGACGGGCCCGGTGGCGCCGAGGTGAGCAGCACGGTCACCGACGGCTGGATCAAGGGCAACGCGCCGACCGCCCGGATGGTCCGCCCGTGGGGCACGCTCGAGGCGTTCATGACCGACACCGCCGCGTCCCGCACCCGCACCGCACTGGCCGGTGGCGAGCGCGTCACCGAGACGAAGTACGCCTACAACGCCGACGGCCTGGTCACCGAGGCCAGCGACCTGGGCGACACCGGCACGGCCGCCGACGACCGGTGCACCCGCACCTGGTACGCCCGCAACGCCACCGCCTGGTTGCTCGACGCGGTGTCGCGGGAGGAGACCGTCTCCGCCGCCTGCACCGCCACCCCGGCCTACCCCGGCGACCTGATCTCCGACGAGCGCACCTACTACGACGACGCGCAGGCCCCGCACGGCACCCCGCCCAGCAAGGGTGACGTGGTCAAGGTGGAGGAGCTCGCCGGCTGGTCCGGCGGCCAGCCGCAGTACCTGACCACGGAGCGGACCAGCTACGACAGCCACGGCCGGCCACTGGACAGCTACGACGTACTGGGCAAGCTGACCACGACCCGCTACACCCCGGCCACCGGCGGTCCGGTCACCGCTGTCACCGTCACCAACCCGCTGGGACACGTCACCACCACCCAGCTCGAGCCCGCGTGGGGCGCCCCGAAGACGGTGACGGACCCCAACAACAAGGTCACCACTGCCGCATACGACCCGCTGGGTCGGCTGACCAAGGTCTGGCTGCCCGGCCGGTCGATGTCGCTCGGGCCGAACACCGAGTTCGACTACGCGGTGAGCAGCACCGGGCCGTCGGTGGTCACCACGAAGACGCTGCGCAACGACGGCAGCTACGCCACCGGTTACGCGCTCTTCGACGGCCTGCTCCGGGCTCGGCAGACCCAGTCGCCGGCGCTCGGTGGCGGGCGCCTGATCACCGACACCGGCTACGACTCGCGGGGCCAGGTGGTGAGGTCGAACGCGACGTACCACGCCACGGGCGCCCCGGCCACCACCGTGTGGCAGGTCGCCGACAACCAGGTCCCGTCGCAGACGGTCACCGTCTACGACGGCGCCGGCCGGCAGACCGCGAGCATCCTGCGCTCGTACGGCGTGGAGAAGTGGCGCACCACGACCACGTACGGCGGCGACCGCACCAGCCTCGACCCGCCGGACGGCGGCACCGCCACCACCACCGTGGTCGACGCCCGGGGCAGGACCGTCGAGCTGCACCAGTACCACGGCGGATCCCCGACCGGTCCGGCCGACGTCACCCGGTACGCCTACGACCACGCCGACCGCCTCGCGAGCGTGACCGACCCGGCCGGCAACACCTGGACGTACGGCTACGACCTGCGCGGCCGCAGGACCAGCATGTCCGATCCGGACCGGGGTGCCACCACGCTGGCCTACGACGACGCCGGTCGGCTGGTCAGCACCACCGACGCGCGGGGTCGGACCGTCGCGACCACCTACGACGACCTGGGCCGGAAGACGTCGCTGCGGGACGGCTCGGCCACCGGGCCAAAGGTGGCCGAGTGGGTCTACGACACGCTCACCAACGGCAAGGGTCAGCTCACCTCGTCCACCCGCTGGGCCGGCGGCAACGCCTACGTCTCGGCGGTGGTCGGCTACGACGACCGGTATCGTCCCACCGCCACCCGGGTCACCATTCCCGCCTCGGAGGGGGTGCTGGCCGGCACGTACCAGGTGAGTCAGCGCTACAACCTGGACGGCACGGTGCAGTCCACCACCTATCCGGCGGCCGGCGGACTGCCGGCGGAGGGGGTGCTGCGGCACTACAACGAGCTCGGGCTGCCCACGACGGTCTCCTCCACGCTGGGCGTCAGCTACCTGACCGAGACGGCCTACACCCTGCTGAACCAGCCGCTGTGGCACGTCCTGTCCACCGGCACCAAGCGCGCCCAGCGCACCTACGCCTACGACGCGACCAGCAGGCTGGTGCGAGCGCAGGTCGACCGGGAGGCGAACCCGTCGAAGGTGGCGGATGTCAACTACACCTACGACCCGGCCGGCAACGTCACCCGGATCGCGGACACCCCCGCCGGCGGCACCGCCGACGTGCAATGCTTCGCCTACGACTACCTGCGCCGGATGACGGAGGCGTGGACCGCCACCGACGACTGCGCCGGGGCGCCGGCGACCGGCGTCGGTGCGGCTGTCGGCGGCCCGGATCCCTACTGGCACTCGTACACCTTCGACAAGGTCGGTAACCGGCTCACGGAGACGCGACACGACACCGGCGGGGACCCGGCCAAGGACGTGCGGCGCGCGTACAGCTATCCGGAGGCCGGCAAACCCGGAGCACACCGTCTCTCGGGCGTGGTCACCACCGGGCCGGGCGCCGGCACGGACAGCTACACCTACGACGCCACCGGCAACACGACCCGACGCCAGGTCGGCGGCGCTGACCAGACCCTGACCTGGGACGCCGAGGGCCACGTCGCCTCGGTGGCCGAGGCCGGCAAGGTCACCGAGTTCGTGTACGACGCCGACGGCAACCGGCTCATCCGCCGCGACCCGGCAGCGGTGACCGTCTACCTCGGGGAAACCGAACTGAGGCTGGACCGTTCCGTCGGAACGGTGAGCGGGACCCGGTACGTCGACGTCGGCGGCGGCACCGCGGTACGCACCTCGGACGGCAGGGTGACCTTCCAGTTCGCCGACCATCACGGGACGAACACCCTGTCGTTCGACCCGGTCACCGCGGCGACCACCGCGCGCAAGAGCATGCCGTACGGCGGACCGCGCGGTGCCCAGCCGTCGAGTTGGGCGGGAGAGAAGGGCTTCGTCGGGGGAACACTCGATTCGTCGACCGGCCTCACGCACCTCGGCGCCCGCGAGTACGACCCGATGGTCGGACGGTTCATCTCGGTCGACCCGATCATGGACCTGACCAACCCGCAGCAGATGCACGGCTACTCGTACAGCAACGCCAACCCGGTCACCTTCAGCGACCCGACCGGACTGCTGCCGGGCTGGCTTGAGAAATCCGGTCAGTTCATCTGGGAGAACGCCGGCCTGATCTCTGCCGGCCTGTTCGTGGCGTCGTTGGTCACCCCGGTCGGTTGGCTCGGGCTTGCGGGATTTGCCTTCGGTGTGCTCGATACTGGGAAGTCATGCATCGAACTCAAGGGGAGTGACTGCTTCATCGGCGTCCTCAGCACAGCATTTGGTGGTGCCGGCGCTCTGATTTCCAAACTCACGAAGCCCACAATCACAGCAGCCAAGGTGGCGAAGGCGGAACTCGAAGCCGCCGACGACGCCGTGCGCGCCGCGTTCAACCCCGGCAAATTCTCCCAGAACTACCATTCCGATGTGTCGCGCTATTCCGCTGAGATGGCGGAGATGCAGGCCAAGCGTCAGGCAGCCGCCGAGGAATGGTCAAATCTGGACGAACTCGCCCGTGAGTCCAAGGCGTTCGTTCGCAGCGTCGAAACCACCTACAACCTGCCCATGGGCGTATGGAGCACCAGCTGGGAGGGGTGCAAGCTGTTCAGCAAGCCGAACGGCCTCTGCAAGGACTCCCTGGACGAGACACTCATGCCGCTGTACACCCCGTCGATCATCAAGCCGCCCAATTCGCGCCTCAAGCCGCGGTTCCATTCGATTGCCATGCGGACCTTCCGTCCTGTGCGGGCTCCGTCACCATCCTGGAGGAGGTCCGGTCGTCCATCATCGAGCAGCGGATCCGGTTCGAGCGGGCTGACGCGGCGGGAGTTGCACAACATCGGATGCCATCCGAACTGCGTCAGTGGCCCGATGTAGGAAACGGCAGCCGGACCGCTGCACATGGCGGCGGTCGAGTTGCCGTCTCCTCAATCACACCCTGACCCGCTAAGCGGTATTTGCACAGGTAGCGAACCCGCCGAGTTGCCTCGTGGCAGCCGGCGGGTTCGCCATTGGCGGCTCAGGCGTGGAACGGGTCGGTGCCCGGTGCCGGCTGGGGTGTGTCGTCGAGCCAGCCGAGGCGTACCGCCTGGACGCCGAGTTCGAAACGGCTGGTCGCGCCGATCCGGTCGGCCAGGTCGGCGATCATCCGCCGGACGGTGCGGGCGGAGACGCTGAACTGCCGGGCGATGCTCTCGTCCTTGGCGCCCGCCGCGAGCAGTTGGAGCAGGTGCCGCTGCTGCCGGGTCAACTCGCCCGGCGGCTGGGCGGCCTGCAGTTCGATCGGCACCGCGGAGAGCCAGTGCCGGCCGAACAGGTCGGCGGTGGCCGCCACGAGACCCGGGTGGGACACCCGGATGACGCCCCGCTGGTGGTCCGCCGGGTCGATGGCCATCACGACGTACCGGTCATCGACGACGAACGTCCAGACCGGCAGGGTCGGGGTGGTTCGGACCTCCACGCCGTTGTCATGAACCCGCCGGGCGCCGGCGGCCAGCCGCGGGTCGTTGACGATGCTGTCCAGCAGGATCAGCTGTACCTGGATCCCACGCGCGGCGGCGAACTCCGCCAGCCGGTACGCCGGGTCGTAGTCGGTGCTGGTCTCCAGCCCCGGCACCGCTCCGGCGGCAGCCAGGCACTGGATGCTCGTCGTCGCCTTCGCCGCGATCTCCTCCACGCACAGCCAGGCGTCCCGGTCGTCGAGCAGTTCGACGTCGTGCAGTGGCGCGGGGCTGGCCCGGAAGCTGGCCGACATCTCCGCGACGGCTGCCCGGGTCAGCTCCACCGCTCGCGTCCGCCGGGCGAGCCGTGCCTCGGCGTACGACAGCAGCGGCGCGAACCCGACGGCCGGGTTCACCGGCCGGATCTGCTCGGCGTGGGGCCGCCGGAGCAGTCCGATATCCACCAGACGCCGCACCGCCACGTCGACCTTCGCCGCCGGCTGGTCCACGGCGTCGCGGAGTTGCTCCAGACTCCACACCGGGCGCTGAAGGGCAGCCCGGTAGACCAGCTCACATGTCTCGTCCACGCCGACTTCCGCAAGCATCAACGCTTCTCCCCCTCCCCCAGCGCCACCACGCTGAGGGGAGAGGTTAGTACGGCGTCTCACTGGCCCCTGGCTTGGCTGCTCGGCCTTCACGCCGCACGCCCGGTGGCGGGGGTACCAATGGAAAGTCGTCCGTCCTTGGACATGGATCTGAAATGGCGTGTCGTCACATACGGACGAGGTCGTAGGCCCACGCCAGGTCGTCACCCCAGGACACGGCGTGGTCACGCTCGAACGCCCGATACAGCCGGTCGCGGACCGTCTCGCGGCGCAGCCAGCCGGCAAGCGCCGCCGACCGCCGGTCCGCGAAGTTGAGCCCGTTCACCGTGGCAGCCAGGTGGCGATCCGCCGCCGAACCGAGCGTGACGTCCCAGGCATCGAGGAACCGCTCGACGCTCTCCCCGCCGGCCACGACCGCGTCCAGGAAGGTGGCCGGGTCGGGAACCGAACCGACCTGCGACGGGTACGTCGCCAGCAACGACCGCCACACCGCATCCAGGTAGCCGTCGACAGCGCCCTGCTCGGCTTCGGGCCAGGTGCGCCACTGCTCGCGAGGCAGCTTGCCCAACACGATCGCCGGGTCGAGTTCGGTGGAGCTGACCATGCGCTCCAGCAGCAGGGGCAGCAGACTCTTCAGGTCGTCACGGTTGCCGACCGTGTTGCCGAGGCTGATGGTCAAAGAGAACAGGTCGTGATCGTCGACCGGCACCGGCCCTCGGCAGTGCGGGCAGCCTTCGAGCACTGCCCTGCGCGGGTACCGGGCGAACGCCTCCTGAAGGCCTGCCACCGCCACAGAAAGATCACCGTCCACCGGTCCATCCTCCCAGGGGCGGCTTGGGCGGGGCTGCCGGCACACGGCTACCCGCAGTTCGGCCCGGCTGCCGCGGTCGTGCCGCGGCGATCCGGGTCCGGCCGCCCGACTGGCGCTGCGGGACCGTGACGTGCCCTGGTCGCACAGACGCTGCCGCCGGGCGGCGGCGGTGGCCAAACCCTCGGCCTGCTGACCCCGAAGCTGTGGATCGGCCCCACTGCGAGCGCCCTCGACCGACAGTTCAAGGTTCTGGGGAGTTGTCAGGCCGGTGCCAGCACGTCGATCAAGAACGTCTGATCCTCGGCGCCGGTGCAGGGCGACTGCACGACCTCCCGGCCGGTAGCGGTTCCGGTGCCGCGCACGCCCAGACAGGCGTCGAGCCCCTCGGGCTGCAGCCGCCACCCGCTGACCGGGCCGGCGACAGGCTCGACGTGGAAGCGTTGCGCCGGCCCTCCCGCGACGCAGTCGGCCCACGGTTCCAGCATTCCTGCCGCGGGACCGCCCTGGATCACGGTCAGGCAGCCGACGCCGTGCTGAGGATGGTCCCATTTGATGTGATACAAGCCGTCGCCTACCGGCGCGAGGATGGTAAGCGGTGACGTGACCTCGGCACACGGGCGCTGCACAGCGACCGAGTCGTCGTGCCGCCCCGTACGTTCACGTCCCTCGGTCACGCAGAGTTGTGGCGCGCCAGCCGGATGGATCTGCACCACGCTCTCCTGCGCAGCAAGACGACGTTCGGGACCGGCCGACGGCGCGGCCTCGGACGGTGCGGACGCGACGTCGTCCCAGAAGAGGGCAGCACCGGCGAGCGGCGCGAGCACGAGCAATGTCACCACCCCATGGGCCGCCCGCCGTCGCGCCTTCGGCGACAAACGGACAACTGCCCTCATCCATCGGCCGTCCGGCGTCGCCGCCGCACCACGCGGCTCGTCGCCCGGCGGCGCTGGGGCATCGGCTACCTCGCCGTCCGCGGCCCCGGGTGACGCGGACCCGACCGGCGGTGGAGCGGGTGCCATCGCCAACCGGGCGGCAGCCAGCCGATCCCGGGCAGCCGCCCAGGTCTGCACCTGCACATCGTCGCCCGTACAGGCCCGCACGAAGGCGGCCAGAACGTCCGCCCGTGGCAGCGCGTTCCGGTGCAGCACGTTGGCGAGGGTGCTGCGCGGGAGCACGTCTCCCCCGGCAGCGGCCCGCTTTTCCAGTTGCCGGAGGGTGTATCCGGAGCGCGCCCTGAGCTGCCGCATCAATCCGACGAATTCGCCGACGTCGCGTGCCGTCTCCGGGCACACACCCCCCGTGTCCACAGAGGCCATCCTGCCCAGCAGGGCAGCCTTAGGGCAAGATCCCTCCGGTCACGAAAGCAAGAGTTCCCGGTGACCGGCTCGACCACGGCCGCCCGCTGCTGGACGGAGCGGAGGGTCTCGCGAGCCGGCGCGGCTTCGATCCGTGGCAAGGACGTCACTCGCCGCGCCTGCCGAGACTGCACGCTCATGGCGTACCTGGCTTCGAGAAGTGGAATACCTGGCCCCGGGCCGCCGGGTCGCACGCCTGCTGCACCAGTCGGGCACCACCGGCTGTCGAACCGCCGGCGATGCCCAGACAGTGACCGCTGTGCAGGGGCCGGATCCGGTAGCCGGCCAGCGGGGCGGTGACCGGTTCGAGGCGGAACTTCTGCGCCCTGCTCATGTCGGCGGGGCAGGCGCCGTCGGCCACCGGGCTACCCACGGTGGTGGATGGGTCCAGGACGAGGGTGCAGCCCACTCCGTGGACCGGGTGATCCGCCTTGATGAGGTACCGGCCGTTCCCGGCGGCTTCGACGCGCAGCGGTGGCGATGCCGTGCCGCACGCGCTCTGCTGCAGCAGGTGGTTCGGATCTGCGGGCACCTCGCCGACGCAGAGGCCCGAGTTGGCCGACCGGATCTGGGTGGCACCGGGGGCGGGCACGCCATCGTCCGGTACGCGTTGCAGCTCGAAGACCTGGCCGGGGGCGGTCGGATCGCAGGTGAGCTGCACGGCCGGCGCGCCGGGGGTCGCCACGTTGCCGGCAATCCCGACGCAGAGACCGCTGTGCTCGGCCTGCAGGAGATGCCCGCGTAACACGGTGCCGTAAACCGGTATCAGCCGGAACCGGGTCTGCCCCGCCCCCGTCGCACAGTAGTCGTCCTCGATTCTCGCCCCGACCTGCGTGGAGTTGTCGGCGACACGGGTGCAGCCGCGCCCGTAGACGGGATGGTCGGTGGTGATCCGGTAGAGATCGTCGCCCGCGGTTACCACCGACATGTCGGGGATCGAGCCGGCGCACCCGGTGAGCAGCAGGGCACCGCTGTCGTCGCCGCTTTTCTCCCCGAGGCACAGGTTGGCGTACGGGGCGAACAGTCGCAGCGGGCCGGGCGGCGGCGGGGCGGCGATCCCCGAGATGGCCCGGATCTCCTCCGCGACCGCGGCCCGGTCAAGGACCCGGAGCTGATCCACGACGCCGTTCCACGACGCCTGCCACCCACCGTTCCACCACGCCCGCCCCACCTGGAGGGATCCCCTCGCCGGCCACGGGGTCACCTTCGTCCCCCGGTTCGTGCTCAACCGGCCATTGACGTAGAGGCGCAACTCGCTCGCCGGCGCGTCGTAGACACCGGCCAGGTGGGTCCACGCGCCGCGCTGCGGCGCACCGTCCGAGACCGCCATCGAGACCCGGTCCATCGTGGGCAGCAGCGCGTCGTCGTACGGAACCGCGAATATCCAGCGGTTACGGTCGGCGCTGTACTCCAGGCTGAATCCGCTGCTGTGGTCGCCCTGTTGGCTGACCACGGCCCGCCGGCCACCGGTGTCGTCCAGTTTCACCCAGCCGACGATGGTGAAGCTGCTGGTGGTGCGGATGACGGGACCGGCCGTGGCGGCGTACCCACCGGCGCCGTTGAAGCCGAGACCCTTGCCGCGGCCATGGCCGGCGGCGTCGCGGTCCACCTCCGGACCGACGGTCAGCCGGTGCTTGTTTCCCGACTGGTCCGGCACTGAGGGCCCGGGCAGGTCGAAGTCCCACTCACCGCCGGAGCCCTCCAGGTTGTCACCGATCAACTCGCGGATCTGCCCGAGGCTCAGCGCGCCCTGCTGGAGCACCGGTTCGTCGATCGTTCCGGGAAACCACTCCACCGGCCAGCCCCGGTTGCGGCCCATGCCCACCAGGGTCTGCCCGGTGGCGTTCCAGGTGCCGTGGTGCGCGACGGCTCCGGTGAGCGCGCCGTTGACGTAGAGCCGCAACTGTCCGGCTTCCTGGTCGTACACCCCGGTCAGGTGGGTCCACACCCCCACCTCGGGTTCGGTGAGGGAGTACACGGTCGGCCACGCTCCACCGTCGCCGCTGTCGGTGCTCGGCATGGCGAACGCCCACCGCCGCGCCCAGGGGTCGTACCGCAGGGTGAAACCGCTGAACATGGTGCCGTTCTGGCTGAGGACCGTGGCGAACTCCGCGCTGTCGTCGAGGTGCACCCAGGCGGCGGCGGAGAAGCTCTGGTCGGTGCGCAGCACCGGACCGGCGGTGTACGCGTAGCCACCGCCGCCGTCCAGGCGAAGCCCGCCGCCGTTGCGGCCCGTTGACCAGGACGCGCCGGAGCCGGACAGGGTCAGGATGTGCCCGTTGCCGGTCTCGTCGGTGGCAGTACGCCCCTCGGTCTCCTCGAAGTGCCACCGGGCCTGAGGGCCCCACGGTTCGGGTGTCATCCGGTCGCGGATCTCCGCCTCGTTGACGGTGCGGTCGAACAGCCGCACGTCGTCCAGGGCGCCTTTCCACCGATCCGGATGGAAGCCGTGCCAGGAGGTGGTGCCGATGGCCGCTCGTCCCACGGCGTTCCAGCCGCTGCGGTGGGCGGCGATGCCCGCGAGCCGGCCGTTGACGTAGAGCCGCAACTGCCCGGCGGCGTGGTCGTAGACGCCGGTGAGATGGGTCCAGACGCCGACCTGCGGGGTGAGTTGCGTGGAGCTTGCCTGACCGGCCGCCACCTGCTCGGTGGTGGCGTCCTCCGCCGCCATCTCGAACACCCAGGCGCGCGGCCAACTGCTGTACTTCAGCGCGAACCCGGGGTGTCGTTCGCCGGCCTGGCTCAGTACCGTGGCCCAGTCACTGTCATCGGCCAGCTTGACCCAGGCCATCGCGGTGAAGCTGTCGTCGGTGCGCACGACGGGCCCGGTCGTCGCGGCGAAGGTCTGCTCCGACCCGTCGAGCACGAGGCCGCCAGAGCCGCGGCCCGGGCCGAACGTCGCCGCCCCGGTCAGCGTCGCGTCGTGCAATCCGAGAGTGTTGTCCCAGGCCACCTGGCCGTAGTCCTCCATCTGCCAGCTGGCCACGGCCTCGCTGAGCGGCTCGGTCTGGAACGAGTAGACACGCTCGGGTCCCCGCTGGCCGGCCCGGTCCACGCTGGCGACGACCAGGGTGTTGTCGGATGGTTGGGTGGGCACGACCCGCACCCGCGACTGCCCGTCGACCGCGGGCACCTGGGGTTGCTCGTAGCCGTTGACGGAGTAGCTGAACCCGACGACATCCGGGTCGCCGTTGGCGCTGAGCCACACCTCGCCGGCCTCGTACTGCCGGCCGCTCCGCTGGTCTTCGGGGAAGGCTGCCGAGGTGACGGCAGGGACGGTGGCCGGTGGGCGGGTGTCGATGGTGAAGCGGCACCACGCGCTCCACGGGCCCGCCGTCTTCGAATCCACCGTCCTGGCCCGCCAGAGGTAGCTCTCGCCCTCGGTCAGGGGGGTGGTGATCCGGACGTGCGCCGGCGTGCCGGGGTCGGCCAGTTCTGTGGATCTTTCGCCGAGCACCTGCCCGGCGCTGGTCGCCCACTGGAACGTCGCCCCGAACAACTGGACGTCCCGGTCGGCGTCGATGGGCATCGCGGTCAGGGTCGGAGTCGGGTTGGGGACGAAACCCATCGAGTCGTCGACGCAACCGGACAGTTCCGGGACCTCCGGCACGGTGTTGTAGGTCACGAACAGTTTCGTCTCCGCGGGATCGAACTGCTTCGCCCCGTTCGCTCCCGCCGTCTCGTCGGATGCGAGCGCGAGGGTGATGGTGCGGGTCCGGGCTGCCGCCGCCTGCGTCACCGCGGCGGTGGCGTCGAGTTCGAGGTGGCCCGCCGCTTCGAGGCAGGGGCTTGCGCCGTCCTCACCGCCCTTCGCGGCGCTCACCGTGTCGAGTCTGCGCTCGACGAGCAGCGGCGGCGCCGTGTTCCAGGTCATGCTGGCCGTGATCGCACCGGTCTGGTACAGGTGCACCGGTTCGGGGGTGCACGAGTACGCCCACGACTCGTAGGGGCGGAACTGTGCCGTCTCGATGACCTTGCCCGCCACGGCGGAGACGTTCATCTCGAAGTAGGACCGGAACCGGTCGGTGGTGGACTCCCGCGGGTCCCGGCCCACCTGGGCCTGGAACTGGGCATGGTCCCACCAACCGTGGTTCGGCAGGTCCTTCTCCACCATCAGCCAGTGCTCCCGATAGCCGGTGAAGTCCGGATCGAGGTACAGCGGGAAGCGGATCCGTGGGTCGGCGAGCAGGGCCGTGTCGGGGGTCAGGGTCAGCCGTCCGGCGGCGACCGTCAGGCCCATGGGCGCGTACCGGGTGCGTCGACCGGGGCGGGCGTCAGCCCCGACGTCGGTGGAATCCCACATCCAGGCGGTGCCCGAGCTGAGGACCGGACGGCCCCGCCGATCGGTCAACTCGACGCCCCCGGCGGCGTTGCGTCGCACGGTCAGGCCACGGGTCCGCAGGCCGAACGAGATCCGCGCCAGAGCGGGGTGGCGTGCTGCTGCCGCCGTCTTGACCACGAGCATCTCGGCGAAGCCGGTCGGGGTGGCAGTGACTCGCAGGTCGACGCCGGGCAACACCTCCGGATAGGTGGCCGTGTCCGCGTCCAGCACCGGCCGGGGCAACCGGGTGGGCCAGCCCAGTTCCACCGAGCCTCCCTCGGTGGTCAACCGGGCCATCGGCGCTCGCCCACCGCCGGAGAGCACCAGATCGGCGGCGGCGACCGGGACGACCGCGCCATCGGGGCGGGCCCGCAACCGGGTGTCCAGGGGCACCCATCCGCCGTCCCGGCGTATCCGCTGTGGCCCGTGACTGATCTCGGCCGTGAAGCTGCCGTTCGGGTTGGCGAAGATCCGCGTCGTCGGGGTGGTCCGGTCGGTCAGTTCCACCCGGCGGCCACTCCGGGCGGCCTGCACGCTGGCGGGGACCGGCGCGTCAGGGGTGGTCGCCGGCTCCGTCGTCAGGACGGCCGTCGAGGCGGTGAACGAGCCGGGCAGGGTGAGCAGGCTGGCCGCCAGGGTGCCTGCCACCAGCGTTGCCGTGAGCGGTCTGCCCCAGCGGACGGTCACGACAGCCGCCAGATGATCGACGGCAGCGACGGCGCCGGCTGCTCACCCGGCAGGGCCGGGCGGGACCCGGAGCCACCCCACCACGGCGACAGATTCCAGCGCACGGGCAGCGCCGGGCGCACGGCGGGCACACCGCGGATCGCCGAACCCCACTCCGCTCCCGCCGCGGACTCCCACACGATGCTCTGGTCGATCGGTCGCGGCGTCAGGCACTGGTTCCAGCCGACGCAGGGTCGCTCCTGGTACTGGACCACCGGCGTGTCGTAGTCGTACGGGTCGTAGTCGTAGTAGTCGTCGTCGTGCCAGTCGCCGCCGCCCCCGCCGACGCGGTCCTCCCAGGTGATGACATCGCCGCCGGCCTCGAACCCCCAGTCGATGTCCACCTTCGCCGGTACCGGCTTCTTGGTCGTACGGGACGTGCCGCTGCCGCGCTTGGGCTTCGCGGCGTCCGACGACCGGTTCTTCTTCGGCCCGACGCCCATCACGACGTCCTTCAGCGGGCGCCAACCGTTCAACGGCCAGGACCCCCACTCGACGCGCGCCGAGGAGGGACCGGCCCTGTCGAGGGCCGCCCGGGCGTTGTTCACCGCACCCGTGAGGATCCGGTTGATGACGGTCCCCGGGTGGACCTTGACGGTCTTGAGGCCGTCCGGGTCGCTGAAGGTGGTGGGGTTGTGGCTGCCGTAGGCGTATCCGCCGATCTGCTGCGGATCCCCGGTGTCGGTCACCGGATCGAGCGAGACGAACGAGCCGATCTCCGGGTCGTAGTCACGGGCGCCGAGGTGGACCAGCCCGGAGTCGGCATCGACGGTGCCGCCGACGAAGCCCCGGTCACCGGCCCAGCCGGCGGGGGAGGCGGCGTCCCGGCGCTGCCCGTACGGGGTGAGCCACCGCCGGGTGACGGACAGGTCGACGGCGCTGATCTGCGTGTCGGCGGTGCCGTGGTGGTCACCGACGGCCCAGCTGAGCGCGCCGCCCCGACGTATCGCCACGATCTCGCCGTTGTGCCGGTAGTAGCGGGTGCCGGTGATCTGGCCGTCGGGAGCGCGGTGCAGCTCGGTGTCCCCGAGGTACAGGGTCGTGCCGGCGGAGTCCCGACGCAGCACCCGGTTGCCCTCCGCGTCGTAGCCGAACGACGACGTCTTCCCGGCCTCGGTCACCGAGGCCAGCCGCCCCTCGGCGTCCCACTCGAGGCGCTGGTCGTTGCGGGTCAGCAGACGGCCGTCCGTGTCGTAGGTGTACGTGTCGGTGCGGCGGCCGCCGTCCGGCTCCTCGACCGTCACGGAGCGCAGGGTGTGCGGCTGGGCGGCGCCGGGCGCCGGGTACTGGTAGGTGCGGGTCCTGTCGCCGGCCGCGCTCCGGCGGGTCTCGACAGCCCGGTTGCCCGCGGCGTCGAACGTCCACTGGTCCCAGTAGGCTGCGGGGCCGCCGAGCCCGGCGACGATCGGGGCGACCGCACAGCCGCCGGCCGCCGGCGTCCACGCCTCGGTCAGCCGCCGCAGCCCGTCGTAGCGCAGGCACTGCGTGTCCGCACCGGCGGCGTCGGCGATCCGCGTGACGTTGCCGACCTGGTCGTAGTCGTAGGAGACGTCCCCGGCCGGGGATTGTCCCTCCCGCGCGGTGGTGGCCCGGGTGAGCCGTCTCGTCGCCGGGTCGTAGCTGAACGTCCGGATCACCTGCCGGCCGGCTGCGCCGAGGGTGTAGCTCTTCGGCTCGCCGGTCTTCTCGTAGGTGGTGGCGGTGACATACCCGTTGGACAGCGTGGTCGGCCGGCCGGTGGTGTCGTAGCCGTAGCGCAGGGTCTCGGTGGCGGCCAGGCCGCCGCTGGCGGCGGCGGGCAGCGTCAGGGTCGACGTGTAGGGCTGGTTGTCCTCGTAATAGACGTGGCTCGTCTGGTAGGTGCCGGCGAGCCCGGGCTCGGCGACGGTGACGGCGGTACCGGTTATCCGGCCGCGTGGGTCGTACCCGGTGACGGCGGTGACGATGTCGCCGGTGGCGGCGTGGCGGGTGGTGGTGGCCGGCCTGCCCTTGCCGTTGGCCGCGGTGTCGTACGTCCAGCCGGCGAGCAGGGTGCCACCCTCCCGCAGGCCCGTCCGGCGGCCCAGCGCGTCATAGGAGGTCGTCAGGGTCCGGCCGTTTCCATCGGTGCTGGTGACGATCCGCCCCTCGTCGTCGTAGGTGCTCGTCCGCACCCCGGCGTCCGGCGTCTCGCTGCGCGTCTGCCGGCCCCGCCGGTCGTAGTGATAGCGCCACACGTTGCCGGCGTGGTCGGTGACCGTCGCGAGTTGCCCGAGCCGGGTGTAGGTGTACCGGGTGCTCCGGTGGTCGCCGGTGGGTGCGCCACCGAGGAACTGCCGCAGCTCCACCGGGTGCCCCCGGGCGTCGCGGATCTCCTGCGTCGCCGTGCCCCCGGTCGGCGGGTCCACGGACGTGCGGTCCCCGTCGTGGTGGGTCGTGGTCCGCCATTTCTCGACACCGCCGGAGTAGAGCACCTCCGCGCTCTGCCGGCCCGCGCCGTCGTAGCCGAACCGGGTCTGCGCCGGCACGGCGGCAGGCTGGGCGACCAGGCCGGTGCCCGGCGTGCCCGCGTCGTAGCGGGGCGCGGTGGTGGAGGCGATCCGGCCGTGGGAGTCGTACCGCGTATCGGTGAGGATCCGGCCGCCGCCCGGCGCCGGCTGCTGGACCTGCCGGGACCGCAGGAACCCGTCGAACAGTTCGACGCTGGTGCGGTAGGTGTTGCCGCTGCCGATCAGCTCCTGGCTGGTCACCGCGCTGGCGGCGGTGTCGCGGACCAGATACGTGTAGCGGCGGTTGGGGGTGGCGGTGGTGGCCCGGCCGGGCAGCCAGACCGACGTCAGCCGACCGAGTGGGTCGTATCCGCTGGTGCTGCTGGCGCCGTTGGCGTCGACCACGGTGACCGGCTGGCCGAGCAGGGGATGGAAGCTGGTGGTGGTGACATGCCCGGCGGGATTGGTGACGGTGGTCGCGGCGAGCGGGCCACCGACACCCGGGGTGTAGGCGGTACGGGTGAGATCACCCGAGGCGTCCCGCTGCTCGATCGGGCGGCCGTGCGCGTCCACGGTCGTCCGTTGGGTCGTGACGTACCCGGTTTCGGTGCCCTCCTGCACCTCGGTCACGTCGCCGGTTGTCGGCGCCGTGTCCCAGGAGTTGCCGTCGTACGAGTAGCGATGCTCGGCGAGGACCTCGGTGCCGGCGCAGTCGCCGGCGACCGTCACCTCGCGGGAGCGGGCGTTGACGATCCAGGCGGCGTCGTTGACGGCGTAGCTGGTCCGGACGCAGGTGTCGTCGCCGGGGTCCGCGGTGTCGCCCAGGTCGTGGCGCTCGGCGACGAGGCCGTGGCCGTTGTAGCCGTACCGCTGTTCCGTCGTCCGGGCACCGCCGGGAACCGTGGTCGTCGTGGTGACGGAGCGGACCTCGGTCACCCGGGCGCGCAGCGGCCCGGCGTCCCGGACCCGCTCGGCGGTCACCGGGAGCTGCACCGGCGCGGCGACGGTACGCGACACCACCGCCGCGTTCGGCCCGTCACCGTCGTACACGGTGCTCCACCTGGCGAACCCGCGCAGCGGTGACTCGTCCCTGATGCTGTCGGTGGTGACGCTCTTGGTCGAACCGTCGGCGTTGCGGTCGCCGTCCATGCCGCGCAGGAAGAGGTGCTCGGTGAGGGTGCGGGGTCCGTCCACGCCGTCGCCGGTACGCACCCGCACCTTCTGGTAGCCGCGCCACTGCCCCCACGACTTGAACGCGTCGGGCACCAGTTCGGCGTCGTCGTGGTGCCAGGCGCCGCCGTCCAGGTACTCGTACTCGGTGATCTTCGGTTTGTCGCTGTCCCCGCCCACCCGGTCGGTCTCGGTGACCCGGCTGACGACGTACTTGGCAAACCAGTCGATCGTCGGGGTCTCCAGGTCGTGCGCCCAGTAGGCCGGGTAGCAGCGGGCGGTGTTGCGGTCCGGGACGGGCAGGCTCCCCGGCTGGCAGTCGGTCGCGGTGTAGAGGAGGCTGGTGCTGCCCCCGGTCTCGTTGCTGATCCGGCCCAACCGGAACTTGCGCATCGCCGGCTGGCTGTCGCCCTTGGTGTCGATCCGGTTCGGGGTGCCCTCCCCCTGGGGCGTGGTCGCCGGATCGAAACGGACCAACGGCATTGCGGCGGTGCCGCCGGCGTGCCCGGTGTGGGCGATCGACTCCAGCCACAGGGTCGGCGCCTCGCCGTCCTGCGGAGAGGGGAACGTGTGGGTGAACGTCCACGAGTCGACGTCGCGGTAGCCGCCGTCGTCGACCTGGGTGGTGACCTTCGCCAGCCGGCGGGTCGTCCAGAACGTCGGCGCGAGCGTCGGGCACGACGTCGACCCGCACGCCTGGTCCAGCGGGGTGTCCGGGTAGTCGGCCGGCCCGGACTGCTGGCAGGCCGAACCGGGCAGGCACCGTTCGGCCGAGGTGAACACCACCCGCGCCGCGGCTGGCGCGCTGTAGACCGAGCCGAGCCGCAGGCCGTACTCGATCCGCCGCACGTTGCCGGCGCGGACGTACGGGGTGACCGCCGACGGCGAGCCGTTGCGGCCGTACGAGTTGGTCTCCCGCTCGTAGTGGTAGGCGGTGACGTCGCCGTGCGGGGTCACCACGAAATCCAGGTTCCAGCGGTACGCCTGCTGGCACCACGAGACGGCGAAGGACGCCCCGTGGCACGGCTCGCCGACGTGGTTGCCGTAGACCGGCACGGTGAACGCGGAGTCGGTCTCCGCCGCACCGTCCGTCCAGCCCGGCATCCGGTTGCGGCCGAAGAAGAACTGCGTGCCGTCCGGCGAGGTCAGCCTCCAGTACTCGCCCCGGTCCCCGGGCGCGGTGCCGGACGGGGCGTCGCCCTCGTCGCCGTTGGCCGCCCCGGTGAGCAGGTCGGCCCGCCAGCCGCCGTCCTGCTCGGCCCGCCAGGTGCCGGTGGCGTCGTCCCGGACCAGCTCGCTGTTGAGGCCGGGCAGCGACACGGTAGCGCTCTGCACCGGCTTGCCGGCGGCGTTGGACGCCCAGCACAGGTCGCCGATCCCGGCCTGGCCGTCGTCCGCGCACGGCTGGTAGGACCGTTCGATGAACCCCGGCTGCGACTCGAAGCCCTCCCCCACCCAGGACGGCTGGTTGTTGGTCGCCGCCGTCCGGCCGTCGACCCGCGCCGAGGAGTAGTCCAGGGCGAGCACCGGCGCGCCGCCGGGCAACTGCGGGGTGCGCATCGGGTACGACCAGCTGAAGTCGCCGGACTGCAACCCCACCTGCCAGGTCGCCGACGGGGTCAACGAGGTCGGCTTGAAACTGCCGGCCGCCCCGCCCGGCGCGGCGGTCAACGCGTACGTCCCGTCGGTGACCTGCGCCGTGACGCGGGCGGCGCGGTGGTTGTTGGCCGAGGCGACCGGCTGCGCCCGGCCGCAGGCGGGACCGGCGGTCAGCGCGCAGTCCGGCAGCCTGACCAGTCGCAGCCGGGTGGCATAGTCGCCGCCGTACGCGGCCCGGAATCCCGAGTAGTCCAGCTCCAGCTTCGAGCGCCCCGGCTTCGCGCCGGCGGCCGGTGCGTGCCGGACCCGGACCACCATCCCGCGTACCTGAGCCTTGGCGGTGGCGGCCCGGTCGGCGACCTCGACGGTCACGGTGCCGGCCCCGCCGTCGGCGGCGCTCACCCACAGCGGCAGCGCACCGGCCCTGCTGCTCGCGGCGGTCCGGCGTACCTCGACTCGGGTGGCCTCCGGCCACGTGATCGCAGGAGCCTTGCGCACGGCCAGCTTCTGCGAGATGTCCTCGCCCCGCGGGGCGACGGCCACCAGCGGGCCCGGCCGTTCCCGCCCGGCCGCCTGGCCGTCCCGCGCCCCGGGCACCGTCACCGTGGCGGCGACCAGCGCCGCGACGAGCAGCCCCGTACGAACAACACGCATCCGAACCCCTCCGCGACGACTGAGCCCGACCCGTCGTACGACGGGTCGGGCTCAGCGTCAGGCACCTGCGTACATCAGGGCGTACACCGCCAGCTCTGCAAACGAACTGGAAGGTCCTGCGCGACTACGGTCGCGCCGCCCGCGCATTGACCGATGCCGCCTCCGGCATCTCCCACCTGCACAACACCGCCCTGACCTGGTGATCGCCAACCCGGCCGCAGGCAACCCCTCCGCATAGTTACGAGACAGCCCAAAGAGGGCTTGGGCGTGCCCGTTGTCTCTACTTCCAGCGTTTATCGATCTGGTCATTGACCTGCTCCCCGACCCACATACCAGCGATAGCACCAAACGTGGCGCCGATCAACGCACCACCGGCCGCACCGATAGGACCGATAGCGAGGCCTACCCATGCTCCTGCGGCAGCGCCAGCCTTGGCCCCAGCCCAACCGGCGGCAAAGTCGACCCCAGTCTTGGTGATCGCCTTCCCGGCAGAGTCGCCGGCGGCGAGGCTTTCACCAAGCGTTAGTGCGGACCCCAGCACAGCTACTCTGCGAGCCGCTGATTTGAGGCCAGGTGTATCCAGCCTGGGGTGATTCTTAGTCCGAGCAACTTCTTTCGCCAACGGCGATTCCTTCCGGAGCTTTCGCTGAGCGTCGGTGTACGACCTCAGACCCCCCAGGCCAGCATTCGCGACGTTCGCCCCGTTCGCCCCGCGCTTGTATGCGTTGGGTTCCTTGTTCTCGCCGGTCGCCGACTTTCCGCCCTTGGCACTTCTCGGCAGGTTGATGTTCTTGGACTTCTTCGGCTTGTTCGTCGCGTTGTCCCGCCGGCAGGCGGCATTACAGCCGGGATCCACCTTCGTCCGCTTGGCCTTGGGCTTCGGCTTGTTCGTCGCGTTGTCCCGCCGGCAGGCGGCGTTGCAGCTCGCCGCGGTCGCCCGGGACGCCTTCGACTTCGTCGTCTTCGACTTGACCGACTTGGACGGCTTGCTGGTCTTCTTCGACTTCTTGTACGTCACTCCCCCGGCCTCGCGGAACAACCCGTCGGGGTCGCTGAACGTGGTCGGGTTGTTGTCGGAGTAGGCGTACCCGTGCATTTGCTGCGGCTCGAAGATGTCGATGATCGGGTCGACGGAGAGGAACCGCCCGATCGCCGGGTCGTACTCGCGGGCGCCGATGTGGGTCAGGCCGGTGTCGGCGTCGATGGTGCCGCCGACGAAGCCCCGTTCCCCCGGCCAGAGGCCGGTCCCGCCGCGAGCGCCGCCGTACGGGGTGAGCAGCCGCCGGGTCACCGCCATGGTGACCGAGTCGACGGCGATCTCGCCCGTGCCGTGGTGGTCGGAGAGCAGCCATGTCAGCTTGCCGCCCTTACGCAGCGCGACGGTTTCGCCGTCGTGCGCGTAGTAGCGGGTGGCCGTCACCGCGCCCCCGCCGGTCGCCTGGTGCACCTCGGTGTGCCCCAGGTAGAGGGTGGTGCCGGTGCTGTCCCGGCGCAGCAGCCGGTTGCCGTCGGCGTCGTAGACGAAGGAGGACGTCGTGCCGTTCGCGGTCACGCTGGCGACGTGCCCCTCGGCGTCCCAGGTGAGGGTCTGCTCGGTGCCGTTGACGGTCCGGCCGGTGGTGTTGCCCTCCGCGTCGTAGGTGAACGTGTCGGTCCGGTCGACCGAGGGGCCGGTGGTGCGTACCGACTTCAGGGTGTGTGGTTGGGGTGTGCCCGGCGCGGGATAGGCGTAGCTGGCGGTGGTGTCGCCGCCCGCGCTGTGCCGGGTTTCGGTCAACCGGTTGCCGACCTTGTCGAAGGTCCAGCTCTGCCAGTAGCTCGCCGGCCCGCCCAGCGCCGCCGCCGAGCGGGGGGTCGCGCAGTTTCCGTCCGCCGGCGTCCACGCCTCGGTGAGGCGCCGCAGGTGGTCGTAGTCGAAGCATTGGACGTCGCTGGTGACGGCCTCACCGATGCGCTGGACGTTGCCGGCGGGATCGTAGGTGTAGGCGGTGTCGGCGACCGGTGTCGTGCCGGGTGCCATGGCCTTCGCGCGGGTCAGGCGTCCGGACGCCTCGTCGTAGGTCAGGTCCCGGGTCACCTGCATGCCGCTGGCGCCGAGCACCTTCCGGGTGACCTCGGCGGTCCTGCTGTAGACGGTGTCGGCCACATAGGCCACCCCGGTCGCCGTCAGCGACTTCGGCAGCCCGAGGCTGGTGTAGGTGGATTTCAGGGTCTCGGTGGGCAGGTCGCCGGCCGAGGGCAGATTCGTCTCGGTGACCTGGCCGACCGCGTTGTAGCGGAACGTGGTGTCGTAGGAGCGGCCGAGGTTGCCCTCCGCGCCGGGGATGACGACCGAGGCGCCGGTCGGTTGGCCGGTCGCGTCGTAGCCCGCCACCCTGGTCTCGTAGGCGTCGGAGCCCGCGTACCGCGTCGTGCCGGTCAGCAGGCCGACGCCGCCCGGCAGGGTGTCGAACGTCCACTCCGCCAGCTTCCGACCGGACAGCGAGTCCTCGTGCACGGCAGTCTTTCGGCCCAGCGGGTCGTACGCCATGGCCAGGGTGCGGCCACGACCGTCGGTGGTGGTGACGAGCTGGTCGGCGTCGTCGTAGCCGAACCGCTGGGTACCGGCGTCCGGATCCTCGGTGCGGATCTTGCGGCCACGCAGGTCGTAGTGGTGTCGCCAGACGTTGCCCGCCGGGTCGGTGACCGTGGCGAGCTGACCGGCCCTGGTGTACGCGTACCGGGTGGTGTCGTAGCCGCTGGTCACGCCGGCGGTGTGCTGCCGCAGCTCGGTGGTGCGCCCGTCCGCGTCGAAGACGGTCGTGGTGGCGGTGTCCCCCGCGGGCGGGGTCACCGAGACCCGGTCACCGCCGTAGCTGGTGGTGGTGCGCCACTTCTCCACGCCCTTGGACAGGAGCAGCTCCGCGGTTTCCCGCCCGACACCGTCGTAGACGGTGCGGGTCTGGGACGGGACCACGGTGTCGGCGGCGGTGGCGAGCGCCTTGCCGGGCAGCCCGGTGGTGTAGTAGTCGGCGTTCTCCTTCCAGTCCCGGCCGTGCGAGTCGTAGAAGGTGTCGGTGACGATCCGGCCCAGGCCGTCGGGCGACGGCTCCTGGGTCTGCCGTTCCCTCAGGAAGCCGTCGAGGAGGTTGTAGGAGGTGGCGTAGGCGAAGCCGCTGCCGAGCAGCGTGCGCGTGCCGACCACGCTGGGCGCGTCCCGGCGTACGTCATAGGTGTACTCGATGTTCGGCGTGGTGGTCGCCATGGCCCGGCCCGGCAGCCACACCTTGGTCAGCCGGCCGAGCGGGTCGTAGGTCAGGTCGGTCCGTCGTCCGTTGGCGTCGACCACGTTGACCGGGTCGCCGGCGACGGGGTCGAAGGTGACGGTGGAGGCGTGCCCGAGCGGGTTGGTGGTGACCGACCTGGTGACCGGGCCGCCGGTGGCCGGGGTGAAGGCGACGGTGCTGGTGCGGCCGAGCACGTCGGTGACGGAGGTCGCCCGACCGTGGTCGTCGACGGCGGTGGTGTCGACCGTCTGCCAGACCGGCTGTCCGTCGGAGTAGTCCTTGACCTCCTCGGTCCTGGTCACGTCGCCCCGGGTGGGCGGCGTGCCGAAGGGCTGCCCGTCGTAGTGGTACCGCTCGTCGCTGACCAGGTCGTCCGGGTACGACGGCTGCTGGCCGCAGGGGCCGAGCGTCGTCGTCTCCCGCTTCTTGGTGTCGATGATCCAGTCGGTGCTGTTCTTGGTGTACTCGGTGACGGTGCACCGGTCGTCGTCGGTCGCCGCGACGTCACCCCGGTCGTGCTCCGAGACCGGCAGGCCGTCCTCGTCGTAGCCGTAGGTGACCTCCGTGGTCCGGGTGGCGCCGCCGGGCAGCGCCGTCGTGGTGGTCTCCGAGCGCTCGCCGGTCACCCATGCCTCCAGCGTCGCGCCGGTGGACCTCGGACGACTCGCGGTGCTCCTGATCTCCAGCGGGGTGCTCACCGTACGGGAGATCATGTTCCCGCTGACGCCGTCGTAGACGGTGGTCTGGCGGCCGAAACCCCGCCGGATCGGCTTGTCGGGGAGCCCGTCGACGCTGACCGACTTGGCGCCTCCGGCCGGGCCGGCCCGGTCGCCGTCCATGCCACGGAAGAAGATGTGCTCGGTGCGGGTCTGCGGGCTGTCCACACCGTTGCCGGTGATCACGTCGACCTTCTGGTAGCCCCGCCACTGGCCCCAGGTCTTGAACCGGTCCGGGGTCAGCTCGGCATCGTCGTGGTGCCAGGCGGCGTCCCGGTCGGGGTAGCGGTACCGGGTGACCTCTGGTGTCGCGCCGCCGACCAGGTCGGTTTCGACGACCTGGGTGACCACGTACTTCTGGAACCAGTCGAGCGTCGGCGTCTCCAGGTCCCGCGCCCAGTAGCCGGGGAAGCAGCGGTCCTTGTTGGTCTCGGGGGTGGGCAGGGCGGTCCGGACGCAGCCGGTCGGGGCGTAGGTCACCGATATCTGGCCGCCGGTCTCGTTGTTGATCTGTCCCAGGCGGAACTTGCGCAGCCCCGTCTGCGTGTCGCCCCAGCCGTCGACCCGGTTCGGGGTGCCCTCCCCCTCGGCGGTCGTCGCCGGGCCGAACGTGATCGTGGGCGTCGTGGCGGTGCCGCCGACATGGCCGGTCTGCACGATCGACTCAAGCCAGAGCGAGGCGGTTGAGCCGTCCGTCGGGTCGGGGAACGTGTGGGTGAACGCCCATGACTGGACGTCCTGGTAGCCGCCGTTGTTGACCTGCGTGGTGATCCTCGCCAGGCGTTTCGTGCCCCAGAAGGTCGGGGCCGGCGACACACAGGTGACACCGGTGCAGGACAGGTCCCACGGCACGTCCGGGTAGTCGGCCGGTTGGCAGGCCGAGCCGGGCAGGCAGCGTTCCGCGGTGGTGAAGAGCACCCGCGCGTCGGCCGGGCGGGTGAACAGGGTGTCGGCCCGCAGCCCGTGCTCGATCCGCTTCAGGTAGCTCGCCCGCACGTACGGCGTGGGCGCCGCCGGGTTGTTGTTGCGGCCGTAGTGGTTGGTCTCCCGGTCGTAGTAGTACGCCATCGCGTCGCCGTGCGGGTCGACCACGTAGTCGAGCTGCCACCGGTACGCCTGCTGACACCAGGAGTCCGCGAACGTCGCCCGGTGGCAGGGCTCGCCCGTCTCGTTGCCGAAGACGGGCACGGTGAGGGTGGAGTTCGTCTCGTCGCGTCCCGACGACCAGCCTGGCAGCTGGTTCAGCCCGAAGTAGTACCGGGTGCCGTCCGGAGCGGTCAGCCTCCAGTGCTCGCCCTTGTCGGTCGGCTTTCCGTCGCCGTCGCCGTCGTCGCCGTCGTCGCCGTTCCGGGCGCCGGTGAGCAGTTCGACGCGCCAGCCGTCGTCCTCCTCGGTGCGCCAGACGCCGGTGGCGGCGTCGCGGACCAGTTCACCGGCCACCCCGGGCAGAGACACCACGGCGTTCGCGGTCTCCCAGCACTCGTCGGTGACACCCGCCTGTCCGTCCTCGGCGCACGGCTTGTAGGACCGTTCGATGAAGCCCGGTTGCAGGTCGAACCCCTCACCCGCCCAGGACGGCTGGTTGTTGGTGGCGGCGGTCTTTCCGTCCACCGCCCCCGAGGAGTAGCCCAGGCCCAGTTCCGGCTCCATCCCCGGCACCGCCGGTGCCTCGATGGGATACGACCACCCGAAGTCGCCGGACTGGAGGCCGACCTGCCAGGTGGCCGACGGGGTCAGCGACGTCGGCGCGTAGCTGCCGTTCGCGCCGGCCGGGGCGGCCGTGACCGCGTAGAGGCCATCGGAGAGGCGGGCGGTGACGGTGCCCGCGCGGAGGTCGTTGCGGGTCCGGATCGGCTGCTGCGGCCCGCACGCCCCGCCCCGGGTCGCCGCGCACTCCGGCAGCTTCACCAGACGCAGCCGGGCGGCGTAGTCGCCGCCGAACGCACCCCGGAATCCGGAGTAGTCCACCACGACTTCAAGGTCGCGGGCCTTGCCGTCGGTGTGGGCGATCCGCATCGGCACGCCGGTGACACGGAACCGGCGGGCGGCAGCCTGGTCCAGCACCTCCACCCGTACCGGTGCCGTGACCCCGACCCGGACCGGCGTCTGCCCCGCCCGCAGCAGGGCCGGCCGACGACCGGACCGTGTCGCGCGGTCCCGCTCGGCATCCGTCAGGTTCCTCGGCCGCACCACGGACACGGCGGCATCCGGCCAGGACACCTCGGGTGCCCTGGTCACCAGGGGTGTCCGGTCCGGCGTCGGGGGACGAACCGGTACCGCCCGGGTGGGCACCACGGACACGGAGGCTGGCGCGGGCGGGGCGGCGGCCGTCGCCTTGTCCGCCATTGTCGGGGCGACCGCGCCGAGGGGCACAGCCACGACCAGGGCGAGCAGTGAAAGGGCGGATCTGGGCAGCCCGGGTAGCGGCTTTCGAGACATCACGGCGGCTCCAGTGGAAATGTGCCGACGGTCGGCCCAGACATGCTGCGGCGCTCCCGTACGAGGAGGCGTACACCGAGACGTCGGCCGAGTCAGCGACGCACCGACCAGGGCCGGGATCTGCGGTGCGGCCCCCGGCGCCGTCACGCATGCTGACGCCGTGGGTCGGCCCATGGCTGTCCCAGCCTGTCCCGGACAGTGCGAGAGGCTGGCTGGACAGCGTTGGGACATCGAGCATCAGGGCCCCGATCTCCTTCGCGGCCGTGTCGGACCCACACGGATCGCCCGCATCCCCTGAGGTGGCGATGAGCCTTTCGATCAGCCTGCTCGGTCCACTACTGATCCGGTCCGACGGCCAACCACTCCCGCCGCCCGTCGGACGCCAGCGGACGCTGCTGGCACTGCTGGTGAGCGACCTGGGACGAGTGACCAGCCGGGACCGGCTGATGACGGAGCTGTGGCCGGACGGCCCGCCTCCGTCCGCCGCGGTCAATCTCCGTGGATACATGTCCGGACTGCGCAGATGGCTTGCCGACAACTCGTCGCGCGACCGGCGGGCCGCGCTGCTTCGCGAGGGCGTCGGGTGGACGTTCTGGTTGCCTCCCGAACTCCGAGTGCGCCTCGACGTCCGGGACTTCGAGCGGGACCTCGCCGAAGGCCGCCGCGCCGCCGACGACGGCGATGTGCCCGCAGCCGCCGATCACCTCCGAGGCGCCATCGCACGGTACCGGGGCGCCCCCATGCAGGACGTGCCCCGCGGGCCGGTGCTGTCGTCATGGTCGGTGCTGCTGACCAACCGATGGATGGACGCGGTGGAGGACTACGCCGATGCGCTGCTGCAGATCGGGCGGTATGCGGCCACCCGGGATTTGCTGCATCACTTCGTCGAGCGGCATCCGTTCCGGGAACGCGCGTGGGGCCAACTCATGACGGCGTACAGCCGCTGCGGTGACACCGGTGCGGCTCTGGCTACCTACCAGGCCGCCCGGACGGCGCTCGTGGAGGGACTCGGCGTCGAGCCAGGAGCAGAACTTCAGGCACTGCACAATGCCGTGCTCCACCGGGATCCGGCCCTGACGTCGATGCTGGTGCTGCAACGTCACTTCGCCTCGGCGATTGCCGGCGCCGGCGAACGGCGGCGGAGCTCGGCGCGGCCCGACACTCCAGCCGCACTTGACTGATCTGTGGTCTCGGCGGGTCGGCGGTGCCGTCGGTCGGCGTGGAGCAGGCGTGGGCGGCGTGCGAGAGTGTGGGCCGGGCGGCGGTCGACGGCTGACCGAGCGCCCTTGAGCAGGGAAAGGCAGCCCGCCGATGTTCAACACCGCACGCCTGCAGGTCGTCCTCGAGATCGCCCGCCACGGCACCATCGTCGCCGCCGCGGAGCAGCTTCGGCTGAGCCCGTCCGCGGTCTCCCACCAGCTCGCCACCCTCGAGCAGGAGGCCGGGGTGGCGCTGGTGGAGCGGGGGCCGCGCAGCCTGCGGCTGACCACCGCGGGCCAGCGCCTGGCGGACTACGCGCAGCAGATCGTCGATCTGATGTCGGCCGCCCGGGACGAACTGGCCACGCACGGCAAGGGCCGCCAGGGAATGCTGCGGATCGGATTCTTCGCCACCGCCGGCACCGAGCTGCTGCCGCGCGCCCTGTCGAGCTTCACCCGCGAACATCCGCAGGTGGAGCTGGCGCTGATCCTGGGGCAGCCGCACGAACTGCTGCCCCGGCTGCAGCAGGGTGAGCTGGACCTGGTGGTGGTCTTCGACCATCCGCTGAGCCCGGCGCAGGAGTCGCCGCACACGAAGGTCCAGCCACTGATGGTGGACCCGCAACTGGTGGTGCTCCCCGCCGACCACCCGCTCGCCGGGCGGCGGCGGCTGCGGCTCGCAGATCTTGCCGCCGAACCGTGGATCACCACCCTCGGCGTGCAGGGTGAGGTCTCGGTGCTGGAGCTGGCGGCGCGGGCCGAGGGCTTCCCGCCCCGGGTCCGCTGCCGCAGCGACCACTACGAGGTGGTGCTGGGCCTGGTGCGGGCCGGTGTCGGGGTGGCGCTCGTGCCGTCGCTCGGCCTGGGCGATCCCGGCGGGGTGGCGGTGCGGCAGCTCGCCCACGCGAACCTGCACCGGGAGATCGGCGTGGCGCTGCGCCCCGGCAACCCCAATCCGGTGGTCGGCAGCTTCGTCGAGCGGCTGGCCGGCGCGGCGGCGACGCTCAGTCAGGAGCTGTCCGATCGGTGGGCTCCGGCGAGCCGGTCGACCGCCGCACCCCAGCGCCGCAGCTCGGCCACGGCCTCCCGCTCGGCCCCGGGCTCGAACGCGGCGATCACGGCGTAGACGACGGTGTGCCGGCCGGACACGATCCCGGTGTCGGCGCGTACCCCGGTGTCGGTGCCGGTCTTGTTCGCCACCCGGACGCCGTCGCTGGACCACGGGTCGTGGTCGACGGAGTCGGCGACCATCGTGCGGTCGGTGTTGCCGGCGAGCCAGCCGCGCAGCAGCCGGCACGCCTGCGGACTCTGCCAGGTCCCCGTCGCCACGTCCGCGAGGAAGGCGCAGAGCTCGTGGGCGGTGCCGGTGGCGAAGGTCCGCGGCACGTCGGGGCCGCGCTCGGCCCGGATCCGGTCGTGCACGGTGGTGTCCCGCAGCCCGGCACGGCGGGGCAGCTCCTGCACGGCCTCGAGGGTCACCAGCCGCAGCAGGGCGTTGGTGGCGGCGTTGTCGCTGACCGCGGCGACCGCCGTGGCCAGGTCGGCGACCGTCCATCGCCGAGGGGACAGCCGGCCGAGCAGTCCGGTGCCGCCGACCTCCCGGTCGGCGTCGAGCAGCTCCACCGGCTGGTCCGGCGCGAGCGTGGCGTCGGCGAGCCGCCGGGCCACCTCGGCGAGGAGCAGCACCTTGCCGACGCTGGCCAGCGGCAGGGCAAGGTCGGGGTCGGCGGAGACCGTGCGGCCGTCGTCCAGCCGGCGCACCATCGCCCCGACCCGCACCGCCGGCCTCATCGCGGCCCCGGCCGGGCGGGCTGCCGGTCCGGCACGGCCAGCACCCGGCCCGGCCGCGCGTCGGTGACCTCGCCGCCGTCCACCACGATCCGGCCACCGACCACCACGCACCGCACGCCGTGCGGAGGCGCCAGCGGATCGTCGTACGTGGCGCCGTCGGCGACCCGCTGCGGGTCGAGGACCACCAGGTCGGCGTGGTACCCGTCGGCGAGCAGCCCGCGCTCTGGTAGGCCGAAGCGGCGGGCAGGCATCGCCGTCATCTTGTGCACCGCCTCCGCCAGCTCCAGCAGTCCCACGTCACGAACGTAGTGGCCGAGGACCCGGGCGAAGCTGCCCGCCCACCGCGGGTGCGGGCGGCCCCCCTTCGGTACGCCGTCCGAGCAGAGCATGGTCAGCCGGCTGGCCAGCACCCGGCGTACGTCGTCCTCGTGCATCGAGTGGCTGAGGATCGTGACGTCGCCGCGTTCGGCGGCCAGCAGGTCGCAGGCGTAGTCGACCGGGTCGACGCCGCGCGCGGCGGCCAGCTCGGCGATCGTCTGCCCCTGGGCGTCGGTGTTGCGCGCGACGGACGCGACCCGGATCAGGTCCCAGCCGCCGTTTCCCACGGTGTTCTCCCAGCCCGGCACCCCGGCGACCAGGTCGGTGCGGATCCGGTCGCGGACCGCCGTATCGGCGACGGCGGTGAGCATCGCGGGCACCCCGTCGGCGATCAGCCACGGCGGCAGCATCGCGTGCAGGGCGGTGCTGCCCGCGGTGTACGGGTAGACGTCGCAGGTGACGTCGAGTCCCTCGGCGCGCGCGCGTTCGAGCCGGGCGAGGGTGCGGACGGTGGCGCCCCAGGCGCGCCGCCCGGCCGTCTTGTGGTGCGAGACCTGCAGTGCCGCCCCGGCCGCGGTGGCGATCTCGACGGCCTCTTCGAGGGCCGACTCGACCTGGGACATCTCGTCACGCAGGTGCGTCACGTACGGCTTGCCGTGCGCGGCCGCGACCCGGGCCAGCGCGATGACCTCGTCGGTGCCGGCGTTGACGCCCGGGGAGTAGATCAGGCCGGTCGACAGGCCGGCCGCGCCCGCGGCGAGCGCCTCGTCGAGCAGCCGGCACATGCGCCGCATCTCCTCGGGGGTGGCCCGCCGTTGGGCGAAGCCGACCACCGCGGCGCGCAACGTTCCGTGTCCGACGAGGGCGGCGAGGTGGTTGCGCCGGGCCACGCCCTGCGCGTCGGCGAACTCGGCGAACGACGCGTACGCCGACGCGGGCGGGCCGAAGGTCGCGGCGAGCAGCTCCCGCACCGGCCCGGCGTGTTCGGGTGGGACCGGGAAGGGGCTGATCCCGCAGTTGCCGCAGATTTCCGTGGTGACGCCCTGGACCAGCGGCGCCCGGCGCAGCACCTCCCGCTGCGCGTCGTCGCCGGCGAGCAGGTCGGAGTGGGTGTGCACGTCGATGAAGCCCGGCGTGACGGCCAGCCCGCTCGCGTCGACCACCTCGCTGGCGGGCGTGCGACTGCCCGGCGGCAGCAGCACGATCCGCCCGTCCCGGACGCCCACGTCGGCGGGGCGGGCCGGCGAGCCGCTGCCGTCGATCACGTCCCCGCCGGTGACCAGCAGGTCCAACCGCGCCATCAGAGGACCTTGGACAGGAAGGCGCGGGTACGGTCGTGCCGCGCCGCGGCGAGCACCTCGCGGGGTGGCCCCTGCTCGACGATCAGGCCCTCGTCCATGAAGACGAGGTGGTCGCCGACCTCCCGGGCGAAGCCCATCTCGTGGGTCACCACGATCATGGTCATCCCGCTCGCCGCGAGGTCCTTCATCACCTCCAGCACCTCGCCGACCAGTTCCGGGTCGAGCGCCGACGTCGGCTCGTCGAAGAGCATCAGCTTCGGCGACATGGCCAGGGACCGCGCGATGGCCACCCGCTGCTGCTGGCCGCCGGAGAGCTGTGCCGGGTAGTGGTGGGCGCGGTCGGCCAGGCCGACCCGGTCGAGCAGGTCGGCGGCGCGCTGTCGCGCGGCGGCCGCCCGGACGCCCTTCACCGCGACCAGGCCCTCCATCACGTTCTCCAGGGCCGTGCGGTGCGGGAACAGGTGGAAGCGCTGGAAGACCATGCCGATCGACTCGCGCTGCCGGCGCAGTCGCGCGTCCGGCAGCGGTCGCAGCCGGCCGCCGCGCTCCTCGTACCCGATCAGCTCGCCGTCGACGTAGACCCGACCCGCCTGCGGCTCCTCGAGGTGGTTGAGGCAGCGCAGCAGGGTGGATTTGCCGGATCCGGACGGGCCGACCACGCAGACCACCCGGCCGCGTTCGATGGTCAGGTCGATGCCGCGCAGCACCTCCACGCGGCCGAAGCTCTTGCGCAGGGACCGGCACTGCACCATCGGCGGGGTCATCGCGCGCTCCCCGTGAAGCGCAGGTTGCGGGTGATCCGCCCGCGCAGGGTGCCCGGAGCGGTGGCGCCGAAGCCGCGGCTGAACCGGCGTTCCAGGTAGTACTGGCCGATGCTGGCGACGGTGGTCAGGACCAGGTACCAGATGGACGCGACGATCAGCAGGGCGATCACCTCGAAGTTGGTCAGGTAGAGCCGCTGGGCGACGGTGAGCAGGTCGGCGCCGGCGATCACCGAGACGAGCGAGGTGGTCTTCAGCATGGAGATGAACTGGTTGCCGGTCGGCGGGACGATGATCCGCATCGCCTGGGGCAGCACCACCCGCTTCATGATCTTCGTACGCGACATGCCCAACGCCGCCGCGGCCTCCTGCTGGCCGGGGTCGACCGAGCGCAGGCCGGCCCGGACGATCTCGCTCATGTAGGCGCCCTCGTTGATGCTCAGCCCGAGCAGCGCCGCGACGAATCCGGTGACCAGCGTGTTCGTCTCCCAGGTCGCCAACTTCGGGCCGCCGAACGGCACGCCCAGCCCGATCTCGGGGAAGATCAGCGCGATGTTGAACCAGAAGATCAGCTGCACCAGCAGCGGCGTGCCGCGGAAGAACCAGACGTATGCCATGGCGCTGGCGCGCAGGGCACGGCTGTCGGAGACCTGCATCAGCGCCACGATGACGCCGAGCGCCACGCCGATCGCCATGGAGGCGGCCGTGAGCTGGACGGTGACCCATAGCCCTTCCAGGATGACCCGGTCGAACTGGTACTCGACGACGATGTCCCAGTGCAGGTTCGGGTTGATCGCGATGGTCCAGGCCAGCCAGGCCAGGATCAGGGCGGTCGCCCCGGCGGCCAGCCAGCGCCCCGGTCGCAGCGGGTGGCTGATCCGGTTCACGTCCGGGCCGGCGGGCCCGGCCGGAGCCGGGCCCTTGACGGTCGCATCCACCGGTGTGCTCATTTCTGGTCGTTGACCGTCGCGGTCTGCACACCGCTGCCCTGCACGCCCCACTTCTCGAGGATCTTGGCGTACTCGCCCGTCTCGATCAGCTCCTGGAGTGCCCGCTGGACGGCGTCACGCAGCTGGCTGTCCTTCTTGTCGATCGCGATGCCCCACGGGCCGGCCTCGTACTGGGCCTCCAGGACCTCGTACTTGCCGCTCTGTCCGGCGAGCATCTTGGCCACCGGGTAGTCGACGATGGTGGCCACCGCGCGCCCGGCGTCGATCTGCAGCAGGCCGGTCGGGGCGTCCTCGCTCTGCGAGATGGTCATCTTCTTGGCGCACGAGGCGTTCTGCTTCTCCCCGATGGCGAGGTTGGAGCTGCCCTTGGCGAGCACCACGGCCCGGCCGCACAGGTCCGCCAGGTCCTTCACCCCGGCCGGGTTGCCCTTCGCCACCATGATCGCGCCGCCGGCCTGGAAGTAGTCGACGAAGTCGACGGCCTTACGGCGCTCCTCGGTGTCGCTCATCGAGGACATCGCCAGGTCCCAGCGGTCGGCCTGCAGGCCCGGGATCAGGCCGGGGAAGCTGGCGTTGGTCATCTCCAGCTTCAGGCCGAGCCGCCCGGCGATCGCCGCCGCCAGGTCCGGGTCGACGCCGGTCAGCTCCTGGGTGCCCTCCTTGTACATCTCCATCGGCGGGTAGCCCTCGGCGGTGGCGACCCGGAGCACACCCTTCTCCTTGAGGGCGGCCGGGACCAGGTCGGCAGCCTTGGCGTCGGCGGCGACCGAGGCGGAACCGCCGGCCTGTGGCGTCTGACCGCTGGTCGAACGTCCGCAGCCGGCGACGGCGAGTGAGAGTGCGGCGAGACCGACGACAATGCGAAGCGCACGCTTCCTGACCACCGGGAACCTCCTGCCTGAGACGATGGCGGGGACCCTATCGGGGATCAGCCAGCATGAACAGCCCGAATGCTTTGCGGGGTGAGCATCGAATTCTCCGATGCTCACCCGCGTTCGCCGCGCAGGCCTTGGCAGGCACCCGTTCAGGTGCCGCGTAGCTGGATCTCGCGCCCGTGCCACCTGGAGCGCAACCACCGGTCGTGGCTGGCGACCACGACGGCGCCGGGGCTGCCGCCGAGGGCGTCCTCCAGCTCGTCGCAGAGTCGGGGCGAGAGGTGGTTGGTGGGCTCGTCGAGCAGCAGCAGGTCGGGTGGGTCGGCCACCAACAGGGCCAGGGCGAGCCGGCGTCGCTGGCCGACCGACAGCTCGCCGATCGGCCGGCGCGCGTCGTGGGCGGTGAGCAGGCCGAGGTCGTCCAGCGGTACGGCGTCGGCGCGCACATGGCCCAGGACGTCGGCGTAGATCTTCTCGGC
Source organism: Micromonospora sp. NPDC047620 (assembly GCF_043205005.1). Taxonomy (NCBI): domain Bacteria; kingdom Bacillati; phylum Actinomycetota; class Actinomycetes; order Micromonosporales; family Micromonosporaceae; genus Micromonospora; species Micromonospora sp. NPDC047620. The sequence continues at coordinate 116,257 of NZ_JBIDDG010000018.1, forward strand.
GGTGCGCTCGGGCCGGTCGAACACCGTGTCCTGTGTCAGTACGCCGATGCGCAGGTCGGGGCGGCGCCGGACGTGACCGGCCGGGTCCAGCCGGCCGGCGAGGACGGCGAGGAGCGTGGACTTGCCCGCACCGTTGGCGCCGGTGACCAGCAGCCGGTCGGTGGCGGCGAGGTCGAGACGGTCGAGGGTGAGTCGGCCGGGTATCCGCACGTGACGCAGGCTGACGAGGGTCCCGTCGGCGGTGGCGGTGGCGAGCGCGGTGGCGCGGAACCGCAGCGGTTCGGGTGGTGCCGCGACGGCGGTACGTTCGAGGTCGTCGAGCCGGCGGCCGGCGGCGCGTACCCGTCGGGCGATCTGGTTCTGCACCCTGCCGGCGGTGTGGCCGTATCCCATCTTCTCGTTGTCGCGCCGGTCCCGGCCCGGCGCGACCTCGTGCGCGGTCACCGCGAGCTGCCGGCGCAGCTCGGCCAGTTCCTCCTGCTGTTCGGCGTGGCGTCGCTGCCAGCGCTCCCGCTCGTTGCGCTGGTGAACCAGATAGTCGCGGTAGGTGCCGCCGAAGCGGACCGGGCCGGCGACAGCGGGGTCGAGGTCGATCAGGTCGGTGCAGACCGCGTCGAGGAAGGCCCGGTCGTGGCTGGCCACGACGACGGCTCCGGGCAGGTCGCGCAACTGCTGCTCGAGAAAGGCCGCCGCGGCGTCGTCGAGGTGGTTGGTGGGTTCGTCGAGCAGCAGCGCCGAGGGCCGGCGGATGAGCAGGGCGGCGAGCGCCAGCCGGCCGCGCTGGCCGCCGGAGAGCGCGGCGAGCGCCCGGTCCGGTGCCACATCGCCGAGACCGAGTGCCGCGAGGACCATGCCGGCGCGTCGCTCGGCGTCCCAGGCGTCGATGTCCTGGGCGCGGTCGAGCAGATCGCCGTACTCGGCGAGCAGCCGCTCGTGGTCGGGTGTGTCGTCGGCGGTGCGGGCGAGCTGGTCGGCGAGCCGATCGAGGTCGGTGCGGACGGCACGGGCCTCGCGCAGGGCGTCGTCGCGTACGTCCGCCACGGTCGCGGTCGGGTCGTAGGGAGCTTCCTGCGGCAGGTATCCGAGGTCCGGTGGGCGAACGACGGTGCCGGCGTCCGGTTCGTCCGCACCGGCGAGCAGGCGGAGCAGGGTGGACTTGCCGGTGCCGTTCTCGCCGATCAGGCCGATCCGGCGGCCGGGGGCCGCGGTGAGGGAGACCCCGTCCAGCACGCGACGGCTGCCGCGGGTGTGGACAAGGTCGTGAGCGAGCAGTGCTTCGGGCATGGAGGGTCACCTTCGGGGTGCTCCGGGCCACGGGCCGGCACGGCCCGTGGCCCGGAGCAGGGCGGAGTCGGCGGTCAGGCGCGGTCGGGTGCGGGGATCTCGCGCAGGTGACCGCCATCGAGGCGGAGCCACCGCTGCACACCGATGTCGGTGAGGAACCGTTCGTCGTGGCTGACCACCACGAACGCACCCCGGTAAGCGGTCAGGGCGCTTCCCAGTTGGCCCACGCTGACCAGGTCGAGGTTGTTGGTGGGTTCGTCCAGCAGCAGCAGGTGGGGTGCCGGCTGGGCGTAGAGGACGCAGGCGAGGGTGGCGCGCAGCCGTTCGCCGCCGGAGAGCACGCCGGCCGGGAGGTGGGCTCGGGCGCCGCGGAACAGGAACCGGGCGAGCAGGTTCATCCGTTCGGCCTGCGGCCGGTCGGGGGCGTACGCGGCGAAGTTCTCCGCGACCGTCCGGTCGAAATCCAGCAGGTCCAGGCGTTGCGACAGGTACGCGACGCGGCCGGCGGCGCGGTGCACCTGCCCGGCGTCCGGCTGGAGTTCACCCTGCAACAGACGCAGCAGGGTGGACTTCCCGGCGCCGTTGGGGCCGGTCAGCGCGATCCGCTCCGGTCCCCGGATGGTCAGGTCGGCGCCGTCGCCGGCGAAGACGGCCCGGTCGCCGTGGTAGACCTGCATATGCTCGCCGGCGAACACGGTGCGGCCGGCGGGAACGGTGGTGTCGGGCAGGTCCAGGGTCAGGGCCTGGTCGTCGCGCAGCGTCCGGCTGGCCTCGTCGAGCCGGGTCTGGGCCTCGCTGACCCGGTTGGCGTGTGCCTGCTGTGCCCGGCCGGCCGACTCCTGGGCGCTGCGCTTGAGCCCACCGGCGACGATGCGGGCCAGGCCGGCGTTGCCGAGGTTGCGGGCGGCGTTGCTGGCCCGGCGGTCGGCCCGCTCCCGGGCCTGCTGCATCTCCCGCTTCTCCCGCTTCACGTCCTGCTCGGCGCTGCGCACGGTCCGCTCCGCCGCCTCGCGTGCCACGCGCGACGCCTCCTCGTACGCGGTGAAGTTCCCGCCGAACAGGCGCACCTCACCACGGTCGAGTTCGGCGATGCGGTCCATCCGGTCCAACAGGACCCGGTCGTGGCTGACCACCAGCAGACACCCGGACCAGCCCTCCAGCACCTCGTACAGCCGGTGCCGCGCGTCGATGTCGAGGTTGTTGGTCGGCTCGTCGAGCAGCAGCACGTCCGGGCGCCTGAGCAGCTGCGCCGCCAGGCCGAGCGACACCACCTGCCCGCCGCTGAGAGTGCGCAGACGCCGGTCCAACCCCACGTCCCCGAGGCCCAGCCGGTCGAGTTCGGTGCGGCTGCGCTCCTCCACGTCCCAGTCGTCCCCGACGGCGGTGAAGTGCTCCTCCGCCGCGTCACCCGCCTCGATGGCGCGCAGTGCCGCGAGGGTCGCGTCGACCCCGAGCACCTCCGCGACGGTCAGGTCACCGGCCAGGGGCAGGTCCTGCGGAAGGTAGCCGAGCACACCCTCGACCGTCACGCCGCCACCGGTCGGGGTGAGGTCGCCCGCGATCAGACGGAGCAGGGTCGTCTTGCCGGCGCCGTTCGGCGCGACCAGGCCCGTACGGCCGGGCGGCACGGTGAAGGACAGGTCCCGGAAGACCGGAGTGTCGTCCGGCCAGGAAAAGGACAGGTTCGTACAAACAATGCAGACGTCAGACATCGGGGAGACACCCTCGGAAAGAGAGCCGGGGACGCGACAGACGCCCCGGTCGGGCAGACAGGTCTACGACGAGACACGCCGCACCGGCGCAGGCCGGCAGCAGGCGGCCGGGGCCGCTCACCCCGAGATGTCGTCGTCCCCCGTCACCACAGTCCGCTCCCTCGCACTCTCATCGCGGTCTCCGCCGCGCAGCACCAGCTTAACAACTTCCAGAGTGGCACCGGTACGGCAACTGCCTCGCAGGAGAAACGCCTGGGCTTGGGCCGATGATCCGCGAAGCCACCGCCTGAGCGCGTCTACGAGACGACGGGGGTGGTAGCGGTTGCATCAGATGCGGTGGTGCTCGTACCCGACGTGCCTGCTGGAAAGCGAAGGGCGGGATGGGAAACCATCCCGCCCTTCTACGTGAACGGCCCTCATAGGCCGGTGGAAGACACGTCAGACTGCGGGCGTCTCGTCCCCACGGACCATCGGGACCGCGCGGCGGCGCCGGGCGAGGAGCACCATGATGCCGCCACCCGCCACCATGGCGAGACCGGCTCCGGCGATCAGACCGGACTGCGGCCCGGTGATCGGCAAATCACCCCCGCCGCCACCGCTGCCGCCGTCATCGTCGCCGCCCCCGCCACTGCCGCCCGCGGCGACCACGACGGCGAACCCGTCCTCGTTGTCGCTATCGTCCACGTCGGCTGCCCGTACGGCGACGGCGTTCGCCGGAAGTTCTGCATGCTCCGGGCCGGAGCGGGTGTCCGTTCGCTCGGTCAAGCCCTCGACCCGCACAGTCCCGCCCTTTAAGGTGACGGGTGCCTTGATGGAGGTCGACGCCGTCGCCAGATTGTGCAACTCGACAGCGGAGTAGATGCTGTCATTCGGGTCGGTGTCCTGGCTGGCCGGTACGAGCGCGAGCGTGTCGTAGGTGCAGACCGCTGACCGCCCGCCGTCGCCGACCGCGCACTCCTTCGGCGGTCGGGTGAACGTCACACCCTTGGGCAGGTGCAGCGTGGCCTTGACGCCGCTGACTGCCTTCCGGCCCTGGTTGACGACCCGGTACCGCACCGCGCCCGTCTCGCCCGGGTTCAACGGCCCGGTGGATGCGAGCCGGCCGCCCGCACCGACCCGCACCGACTGCTTCACGTCCGGCGCCACCACCGACAGGTCGGCTTCGGGATCGTCGACCAACTTGAGCGTGATCCATTTGCTGGCAAGTGGGGTCCTTTCCTCGCCCCAGGCCATGCCGGCCTCGACGTGGAACCTGCCGTCGTAGGGCTTCTGTTTCTCGTAGATACGAATATCGATGGGCAGATCCACCGTCCCGCCGGGTGCTGGCAGCAGCTCCGGAAACAGGCTCGATTCGATACGGCAGTACCAACCCGAGGGGTCGCCGTCACACTCACCGGAGCCACCGCCCTCCGGCCAGATGAGTGATGCTTTGGACGAGTCCAGTTCGAGGGAGCGGACGTAGAAAATGACCTCACTCGGGGTCTTGTCGGTCAGATTGGTGAGTCTCAGGTGGACCCTCTTCCTTTCGACCCCCAGCGGAATCGTCGTACCGGCCAGATCGAACGTGAACTTCGCACCCGTGTCCGCCGCCGAGGCGGGACCGGCGGGGGTAGCCATCCCGGCAAGGAGGAGCAGCGCGGCGGCGGCAGTTCGCACCAGCCATCGATGACCGAAGGCCATAGCAGCACCCTTCAGGTGAGCGGACGGTATGGCCGAGGACACTATCCGCAATGGACGTGCATCGGTATCCTCCGCTCATCCCCCACCTCGGCGAGGGCCGGATCGGCGCGGCGGAGATGGCCACGGCGAGGATTATCGTCCGCGGCACCGTGGGCGGCGCGGGGTGCTTCGGTCGGATCGGTCAACCACCAGCCGGTTATGCCAGTGGCCACCCGGTCCCGGCCGATCTTGCGCCGCTGCCGTGAGATGACGCTGCCCACCGCCAGGGCGTTCTTCGGGCGCGCCCTGGCGCTCATCCCGTCCCGGACCTGTGCGCCGCTACGAGGTTCGCCCTGCGCATCGATCAGCACCTGCAACGCCTCGGCCTGCTGGGGACTCAGCTTGACGGGGGCGTTCCGCCCGGCCAGTCAGGTTTCGCTGGTCGTGCGCTCCAATCGCACGCCGGCCCACTCCGCCGCACGCGGCCGGGGCTTCGCCGGGCCGGCCAGCCACCAGCCGCCTCCGCCTGTGATGATCCGGTCAGGCCCGAGGCGTTCCCGGAGGTGATGGATGAGCACGCCCACCGCGGCGATCGTGGCGGGCCGGTCATGCGGTGGCAACGACGACCAGATCCCACTCCTGCTGCGCGGCACTCCCCGCGCCTCGACGAGTACCCGCAGCACGGCGAACTCCTGCGGGCCGAGCCGGATGAACCGAGCCGGCCCGTCGAGGACGTACCGATGCTCGACATCGAGTCGGAGGCTGCCGAACGACAGCACGTCGGTGCCGTCGACCGGTTCCGGCACGATCGGATCCCGCACCCACCAGCCGTCCGCCCCGGTGAGAATGCGTGCGGCACCGATCTTCTTACGGATGTGGGCGATCACCACGCCGATCTGGGCAGCTGTCGGCGGCCGATACCCGCGCGGCATGGCGGCCCAGATCGCCTCCCGGCTGAGGGGCGTCCCCCGCGCCGTGATCAGGACGGCCAGCACGGCGACCTGCTGGCCACTGAGCATGACCGCGCTGGACTCAGCGTGCAGGCGGACCAGGCCGGTGGACGTCTGCAACTCCAGCCCGGCGTAGCACAGCGGGACATCCAGCACGGGTATGGACAGCGGACGCCGGCCGGTGCTGGTCCGCGGGCGCCGTCCTTGACGACATCGAGAGATCGCCGACAGCGCGGAGCCTGCCGCCGGAGAAACGTCCTCAGCCGGAAGGCAGCAGGCCGACCGGCCGACCATGGACTGATCAACCACCATGAAGGGCCTCACCATCTGCTGGCCGGCCGCCACTACCCCGACCGACCAGCCTGAACCACAGTCCGTACTCGCGGACGTCGGCGGTCAGGCCGACGGACCGACCAACTGGTACGCCGCTCGGACGGCGGCCACGGCCCAGCGCATGCGGTTGACCGCCTCGACCGGATGGTCGCCGTACTCCTGCGCGACGAGTGCCGCGCAACCGGCCGCCCGGTGCCGGCTGACGCTGTTCAGCACCGCCTGCCGGATCTGTTCGGGCGTCGGATCCTTCGACGGTTGGAGCGTGGAGGCGAAAAGCGCCTCCGCCCTGGCACTGAGCAGTTCCGACGGGCTCATCACCGGCTCCTTTCCGGTAGGTGGCGGCCATGCCCGCGAGGCAGATCCGGCACCGGGCGCACCACCACCGAGGTCGCACGCACGAGATGCGGGGCTGGCCGATCGCCTCGGGCGACCGGCGTACCTCGGGCAGCCGACGGATTCGCCGAACGGCGGTGCCCGGGGTGGGTCGGCGGGGTCCGGCCCCACCCCGGGCCCGGTATCCGGGGTGCGCGCCCCCTGCGTCGTGCCCGGCGCGCACCCCGTGATTCACCTTTCGCTACTTGCCTGACCCGGCGAGGACGCCCTGCACGAAGTAGCGCTGGAAGGCGAAGAAGACCGTGAGCGGCACGAGCATGGACAGGAACGCGCCGGGACCGATCGTGTCGAGGTTGGACGAGAACGACCGCATCTGCTCCCGCAGGGCGTAGGTGATCGGGGCGTTGTCGGAGGTGGCGAAGACGAGCGCGACCAGCAGGTCGTTCCAGACCCACAGGAACTGGAAGATGGCCAGCGAGGCGATGGCCGGCCAGCCGATCGGCAGCACCACGCGGACGAAGATGAGCATTTCCCGGGCGCCGTCGATGCGGGCCGCCTCGAGCAGGTCGCGCGGGATGTTCAGGAAGAAGTTCCGCAACAGGAAGATCGCGAACGGCAACCCGAAGGCCACGTGGAAGGCAACCACCGCCGGGATCTCGCCGTAGATGCCGAGGGCCCGGAAGATCCGTGCGTCCGGCACGATCGCCACCTGGATCGGCACGACGATCAACGCGACGACCAGCGCGAACAGCCAGTCCCGGCCGGGGAAGTCCATCCAGGCCAGGGCGTACGCGCCGAGCGCGCCGAGCAGCACCACGAGCAGGGTCGACGGCACGGTGATCAGCACCGTGTTCCACAGCGATTCGACGATCCGCTCGTTCTGCAACACCTGGGCGTAGTTGTCGAGGGTCAGTTGGGCCGGTGCGGTGAAGACCGTCCACCAGCCGGTGGCGCTGTTGTCGGCGCTGCTACGCAGGCTCGCCACGGCCAGACCGAAGGTCGGCAGCAGCCAGAAGACGCCGATCAGGACCACCAGCAGCCGCAGCAGCGCCTTGCCGAACCGCATCATGAACCGGGTCCACGGTCCCGGCCGCGGCCGGCCGCCCCGCGCGGTACCGGCGGGTATCAGTTCCGGTACGGCGTCGATGGTGGCGTGGCTCATCAGCTATCCCTCCTCAGGCGCCGGATGTTGAACAGCATCGCGGGGAGCACCAGGGCGAACAGCAGGACCGCGAGGGCGCTGCCGAGCCCGTAGTCCAGGCCGCCGCCGAAGGACACCCGGTACATCTCCAGGGCGACCACGGTCGCGTCGTCCTGGGACGACTCGGGTGCGAGCACGTAGACGAGGTCGAAGATCTTCAGGACGTTGATGGTCAGGGTGACCAGGACCACGACGAGCACCGGCCGGACCAGCGGCACGGTCACGTGCCGGAAGGTCTGCCACTCGCTCGCGCCGTCCATCCGGGCCGCTTCGAGTGCCTCCCGCGGCAGGGCGGCCAGCCCGGCCGACACCAGCACCATGGCGAAGCCGGCCCAGATCCAGATGTACGCCCCGATGACGGCGGGAGTGATGAGTGATGGCCCGAGCCAGGTGACGCCGCTGAACGGTTCGGTGAAGTTGTCGGCGGGCAGCCGGATGACGTATGGGCCGGAGGTGAGTTCGGGGAACGCGAACCGCCCGGCGGTGTCGGTCCGGGTGGTGGCGACCACCCTGCCCCCGTCGGCCACCGCCTCGACGGTCATCTGGGGCAGCCCCACCTCGCCAGGGTCGACGGTCCCCGCCTGGCCGCCGCCGCCGCGGGTGAAGTCGAGCCACACCACCCCCTGCAGTCCGGGGCCGCCGGTGGGTGCCGTGGCCGGCTTGGCGTCGGTCGGGATCCGGTCCGGCGGCAGACCCACGAGGGCAAGGTGGACGGGTTCACCCGGGTTCACCGGCCCCCTGGACTCGAAGCCGCCGTTCATCGGCGCCAGCTCGCCCTGCTCTCGGGCATCCATGCCGTGGTAACGCGACGGGGACTCGAAGGCGTCGTGCACCGACACGGCGACCGCGTTGAGCACGCCGCGGTCCGGGTTCTCGTCGTAGACCAGCCGGAAGGTGACGCCGGCGGCCAGGAACGAGATGGCCATCGGCATGAACAGGACTGCCTTGAGCACGGCCGACCGGCGCAGCCGCTCGGTCAACACCGCGAAGATCAGCCCGAGGGTGGTGGCCACGGCCGGCGCCACGATCACCCAGACGAGGTTGTTCAGGATGGCTCGCCGGGTGTTCGGCGAGGTGAACATGGTGACGTAGTTGTCGAGGCCGACGAACCTCGATCCGTCACCGCTGCGGAAGCTGAGCCACAGCGTGTAGACGATGGGATAGCAGACCAGCACCAGCAGCAGCACCAGGGCGGGGCCGAGGAAGAGCGCGACCATCAGGCGGGTCTCCCGCGACCGTCGGCGGGCCGCGGTCCCGGCGGCGGTCCGTGGGCCGCCGGGGGCGTCCCGGTGGCCCGGGCCACCGGCGGCGTGCCGTGAGCCGCCGGGGCCATCGGCCACGCTCGCCCGGCCGATCGTTGTTCGGGCAGGGGACGGACGGATGCCCTGGGCCGGGTCGGGCGTGATCGTCATCAGTTGCCTCCGAAGTCCTTCTTCGCGGCGGCCTCGAGCTGCTGGGCCAACGCCTCAGGGGCGATCGGCTTGGCCAGGAAGTCCTGCAGCAGCACCCACAGGTGGGCACTGGTCCCACCACCGAACGTCTGCGGCGTGAGGTCCGACAGGTCGAAGCGCAGCGATTCGGCCTTCACCACCGCCTCGGCGAGTTCCCGGGTGGTGTCGTCCGCGTACGTCGCGACGTCCAGTCCCGAGTTCGCCGAGATGAACCCGCCCTTGGCCGCCATGATCTTCGCCGCCTCGGGCGAGGCGAGGAAGGCCATCAGTGCGTTCGCCTCAGGCGTGTCCTTGAAGGCGACCGCCTGGTCGCCCGCCGTCACCACCGCCGGCTTCGAGCCGTCGACCGACGGCCAGGTGAAGAACTTCGCCGACTCGCCGACCTTCAACTCACCCAGCTTGTTGATCTCTGAGGCGACGAAGTCACCCTCGAACAGCATCGCTCCCTTCGGCGACTTGCCGAACACGTCGGCGATCGCCTGCGTGAAGGTGGTCTGCGTCGGGTTGCCGGCCAGGAAGCGCGGCGTACGCCAGTAGTCGGCCAGCAGGGTCAGCGTCTTGACCACGCTGGGGTCGGTCCAGGGAATCTCGTGCTTGGCCAGCTTGTCGTACATTTCCGGGCCGGCGACCCGGAGGTAGGTGTTCTCGAACCAGTCGGTCAGCACCCACCCGTCGCCACCGGCGGCCACCATGGGCGTCACCCCGGAGTCGGCGAGCGCGGCGGAGACCGTCTTGAGCTCGTCCCAGGTCTTCGGCGGCTGCACCCCGGCGTCGGTGAAGCTGTCGACCCGGTACCAGATCACCGACTTGTTGGCCACCTTGAAGTAGACGCCGTAGAGCTGCCCGTTCACGGTGCCCAGTTCCTGCCAGGCAGGGCTGTAGTTGGCCTTGATCGCGGCGGCCGCGTCACCGGTCAGCGGCTTGATCGCACCCCGCTTCACGAACTCGGCCACGACCCCGGGCTGCGAGATCAACGCGACATCCGGCGGCGAACCCCCGGCGATCCGGCTGTTGAGCAGCACCGGCAGATCGTTGCCACCGGAGGTGTACTTCACCGTCGCGCCGGTCTTGGCGGCGAAGGCGTCCAGCACCGCCTGGAAGTTCGCCTGCTCGGCACCGGACCACGTGGCCGCCACCTCGACCGTCTTGCCGGCAAGGTTCGCGGCCGGCGCGCCGGACGTCGGACCGGCATCGCCACCGCACCCTGCGGCGGTGGCGAGGACCGCCGTCGCCACGGCGAGCGGTACCCATCGTCGTATCATGGACCCTCCTGAATCTGGTCTGCGGATCGGGACTGGACCGGAGCTGGCGACGACCCGCCGCCCGCCCCGCGTTCGGAGTCGACCGCGGTTGAGTGGCAGCTCAACCGCGGTCGACGGACGACGGACGCCGACCCAGGTTCCGGATTGGCGGTCGGCCCGCCGTCATCCGTCCCCATCCGGGTCGGCCTTATCGATCGCATCCGATCAACCGATCGGTGATTGCGCCGAGTCTTCAACACCACCGCGTTTCCCGGAAGTCAACTGGGTGCTACGTGACGGGACCGACGAACACCTCACAAGATCAACTTGTCGGATCCGGCCCCGACCCGTCGGTAACTTTTCGACAGTCCACTCTGAACTGGTAAAACACCGTCCGGATCGGCGCGCCGTCCCAAATTCCGGTAGCACCGGGTCGGTGAACGAACCGTCACGGTGTTGAGATTGGCCACCGCTGCTATGTCTGCCCTGTTAACGCGACACTTCTTCCCGACGAAAAAGTCGCATCGAAGTGAGCCAACCGCCGTCCGGATCCGTGCACCTGTTGAGGTCGACCGGCGTGACAGGAGGACAGTGTGGAGGACCTGGCGGGGTACACGGTCGCCGTCCTGTCGGAGCGTCGTCGACACGACCTCGCCACCCTGCTGGAGGCCACCTCGGCACGGACGATCAACGTACAGGCGGTCCGCTCGGTGGCCCAACCGGTGGCGGAGGCCGTTGCCGTCGCCACCCGCTCCTGCGTCACGGGACCGGTGCACGAGGTCATCGTGTCGTCGGGCCTGGGCCTGCGGGCCTGGCTGCGCGTGGTCCAGCAGACCGGCTATCTCGACGCGCTCATCGACCGGCTGACGCACGCCCGCCTGCTGGCCCGCGACGGGCACGCCGCCGACACGCTGCGGGATCTCGGCCTGAGCCAGATATGGGCAACCGCCTCAACGACCACCGAGGATCTGTTCCGCTACCTCCTCGCCCAGCCGATGATCGGCCGCCGGGTGGTGGCGCAGATCGAGTCGGAGCCACACCGGGAGTACTGCGAGGCCCTACGCCGCAACGGGGCGACCGTGGTCGAGGTCGTCACCAACCGGTTCCTCCCGCCGCTGCGGGTCGACATCCTGCGCCGGCTGTGCGGGGTCATCATCCGGCGGCAGGTCGACGCCGTCGCGCTGACCGGGGCGACCGCCACCGAGAACCTGCTGCGCCAGGCCGAGGCCGACGGCGTACTCGGCGAGGTGCTCAACGCGCTGACCGCCGACATCGTGCCCGCCTGTCTGGGTCACCTGGCGGCGGAGCCACTGCGGGCCTTCGGCCTCAGCGCGTACGTGGCGAACAGTCCCGCCCTGCCGGACCTGGTCAAGGTCCTGGCGAACCAGCTCCCGGGACGGTCGCTCCAACTCGACGTGCAGGGCCACCGGGTGGAGATCCGAAGCCAGGCGATGGTGATCGGCCACCAGGTGATTCCGGTCCAGCCCGGCCCGATCTCGGTGCTACGGGCGCTGGCCCGTCGTCCCGGCCGGGTGCTGTCGCCAGCCGAGATCCGGGCAGCCGCGCCGAGCTGGGCAGACGTCGACGACCACGCCGTCGAGATGGCGGTGTCGCGGTTGCGGCGAGCCTTCGACGACACCCCGCTGCACGGCGTCGACCTGATCCAGACCGTGATGAAGCGTGGTTACCGGTTGGCGGCCTGACCGCCGACGAGGCAGCATCCACGACCGGGACCACAACGGACCCCGGAACCTGTTGGCCGCCATGCACGCCGCCGCCTGGCGATGATGTCGCCGGGCAGTTCCCCCGGAGAAACGAAACCGGCACGGCCTGTGCGAGGTGCTGGTCCAGCACGCAGCCACGGGAACCGACTCAGCACCTCCGCCTGTGACAGGTCACCCGGCAACTACCACTAACCGCGTGCCGCACCGGCCGCATCCGCCAAGAGATCCGCTTCGACCGGCCGGGTCGACGGGATGGTGGTCACCGGAACCGTCGGCGCCTGCTCGCGCATGACGTAGAGGCCCCCCTCCACGTCCACGAGCAGCGTCCCGTGTGGACCGTAGATGACCGCAGTGACGTCGTAGCGGTACTGATGGAACGTCCGCTTCGCCTCCACGTTGCGCTCGTTGACCTCGCTCATCTCGGCCGCGTGGGCTTCGCCGTCCTCGCGATCGACACCGAGGCCGTCGCCGTTCCAGCCGAGCTTCTTGATGCTGCCGGCGGGAGCGCCACCCTGCGGGCCGAACGAGAACTCCCAGCCCGAGGACGAGTCGCCCTTGTTGATCGGGCCCGCCTCGTTCTGCTGGTATCGCCGGGCCTTCTGCTCGAAGGCCAGCGGTCGGCCATCCTTGTCGACATAGATCTCCGCCCGCCGGATGTCCAGCCCGAGAGTGATGCCGATGCCCGGAACCTGGTAGCGATGTTCGAGCAGCGGCTCGAGGCGAGATCGCAGCATCATCTCGGACGCGTGGTGCGCCATCAAGCGGTCGGAATCGCTGCCATCGTGCACGCCAGGCACTCTCCAGGCGCCGTCGGTGCTCAGGTCCAAGCCCTGACGCAGCCGCGGCGGTTGGGTGGTCAGCGCCGCCCAGCGTTCGAATTCCCGGGCCGCCCGGTTCAGCCGCCACGGATGGACGTTGCGGTCATTGATCAGGTCGTTGTTCAGGTCGTTGTTCAACCGAGGCGGGGTGGGGCCGGACTCCACCCATCGAGGTACCGGCCGGCCGGCGCCGGTCAGGGCCGGAGCCGGAGCCGGGCCCAGCCCCTGCCAACTCCCCGGCTGTTCGGCCGTCGGCCGGGTCAGGTATCGCGGCACGATGAGCCGGACGTCCCCAGTGACCTGAATCTGCTCCTGCCAGCCGATCCCGGGGAGGTTGTGCCAGAGGTCGCGGACCGACCGTTCCAGGTTCGGCTGCCAGAGGCCGGCGAGCCAGGCGCCACCGAACAGCACGTTGCGCGCTGAATCAAGCATGAACGTGACCGCTTGGGGCAGCTCCGTGGTCAGCGTCATCGCGATGGTGAAGTCCAACGGGTACTCGAACTCATGCGACTTCTTGGGTCCGGTCCGGAAGATGTCCTTGGACTCGGACTGCATGCCGCGTTCACTGGACTCCGAGCTCTCATGCCCGTAGTCACCATGCCCGCCGAGGACCCTGCCCTGATCGTTCCACGCGCCACGGCCGGAGAAGGTGACCTCCCCACCCCACGACCATCCGGAGGTGTCCGTGTTGGACTGGGCGTCGTGCGTCTCGCCACGCAGGGTGAGGCTGACCTGCTCTCGCGGGCGGTCGCTGGACGGCGCGGCGGACGGGGTGGCGCTGACCCGCACCCACAGGTATTGCGTGGTGTGGTAAGGCGTGGGCACCGGGAACCAGCCGTACACGCCCTGGCCGGACAGCGGAAGGTACTGCGGCTCCAGGTTGCGGGAGGAGAATCGCTTCACCAGCGCGCGCCGCAGGTGGTCGGGGATACCCTCGCCGGAGGCGAACAGGCCACGCTGGCGCAGCCGTTGCAGGATCGTGTCCAGCACGGCGTTGGCCCGCAACCGCTCGGGGTGCCCCACGGCGGGCAACAGCTCAGGGTCGATGATCTCGCGCGATGACGCCGAGTCCGGCGCCGGTGTCCGGGGACGGTCCAGCCCCAGATCCTCGGCCGCACGATCGGTCGCCAGGAGATCCACCGCGTCGTCGACGTCCAGATAGACGGGAGCGGTGGCCGTGGTCTCGCCGTCCTTGGTGCGCAGGGCGGTGACCTCGAAGACCACCCGGCCGTGGTAGGCGTGGACGACGTCGTTGTAGGTGGCCCGGGTGATGTCGATGGCGCCGTAGTCCTTGCCGTCCGAGCCGCCGAACGAAACCCCACCCTCGACGTACAGGCCGCCGCCGACACGGCCGCGCTCGTGGGCCTTGTCCGAGTCGCCGCTGTCCGAGTCGCCCTTCTTCGCGGTCGTTGCGTGGTTGAGATACTGGCCCCCGACACCGGCCTTGCCGCCGAAGCTGAGCTCGTTGCTCGTCCCGGCGGCGTGACTGATCGCCGACTGCCGGTACTGCTCGAGTTCGACACCGTTCGCGCTGTCGATGCCGTCGCTGCTGTACTGGTATTCCAGACCCGCCGCGAAGAACCGCTCCCGGACCCGGATGACCTGCTGGTACCCGTCGTGGCCGGGCAGTTGCAGCTCCCACCCGTGCTCCTCGACCGCCTCCGGGAACCCACCGGCCAGTTCCGTGCTGGCGCCGAGATCGAAGATCGCGTCGGGCCAGTTCATCGGCTCGTTGAACCACTCGTCGGAGAGGCCGTTCAACTGCTGGTACAGCCGCGCCGCGGTGGCTGGCAGCTCGGGTACGTGCCGGAAGGCCGCATACAACCCGGCGCTGCCCTGGACGTCCAACGGCAGGTGCGGCGGTTGGTCAGCCGGTGCCCACGCGGCCTCGGGTCGCGGGTTCGGGCGGGTAACGCCCGCGCCGTCGAGCTGCGCCGGCGTAATGGCCCGCTCCTCGCCGGTGCGCGGATCACGCGGCACATGCTCGACCGGTACCGCGATGTGGGTCGCCACCTCGCCGCCGCTTTCAGCACCGATCAACCAGGTCTCGCGGGGTCCCCAGCCGCTGTCTGTCTGCTCGCGGATCATAACCTCGAACACCGTGCGGTAGCGATGGTCGACGACGTCTCCGACGGTCTCGGTCCGGCGGTACTCCTGTACCACCTGGCTGAGCTCGTGCTCGCTTGCTCGTGCGTGCTCCGCCGTGACGCCGAGCCTCGGGAAGAACACCCTCCCCTGGTGTTCCGTCCCGTTCTCCGGCGCCTGCTCGTTCTGGTCGGACTGCTGGGTGCTGCCCGCCGGATTCGACACCCGGCCACCCCACCGGCCGCTGAGGCTGCCCTCGGTCGACCGGGAACCCGACGTGGTGGCTCCGGTCAACGCGCGGGCATTGACCGTCATCGGGTATTCCGGACTGTCCAGCAGTTCCCTCCGGTGCTCGGTCACCATGACCTGGTACCGCTCGCGGCCGACCCGCACGGTGAACTTCTTTCCGGCCTGCGTCCGCGTCGGATCGGCCTCCATCGCGGCCCGACCCACCTTCGCCAGGATGGTGCGGCGCGCCACGGCGCCGATATCGGCGCGCCCCGACTTCTGTCGCAGCACCGACTGCACCAGGTCGGCGACCTGTTCTGCCCCGGGCATGTTCGCCGCGATCCCCAGCCCCTGGCCGCGCCGCATGGCCAGCGCCAGCGGCTCCCGGGGGGCCGGGCCAGCGGGAGGCACGTAGGAATGCCGCGCCTGCGGCGCCCAGGGCAGCGGCGGCGACAACCAGTTGCCGATGTCGCCTGCCGGTGCCGGAGCCGGTGGGGGGGCCGCGACAGCCGGCGTGATCAGCGCCCGCGGCCGCCCGGTACCCGGCCCACCGAATTCAGGGGTGAAGACCGTCCCGAAGACGCTGCGCTCGAACTGCTGCGCCTCGCTCAACGGCACGCCCAGTTCCCCGACCACCTGCCGGGTCACCGGTATCACCGAGGAATCGCCATACGTGGTCAACGTGACGTCGAACACCACCCGGTAACGAGCCTGGTCTTCCTTGCGGTTCAGCACCGTGTGGTTCAGGACCTTGCCGCCCACCTCCAGCGCGGACTCGCGTTCGGACTCGCCGCCGAAACCGAACGAGAAGGCACCGGTCGTCTTGTCGGCGGCCTCCTCCCGGCCACTCGGGTCGGTCGCCGCGTGGGTCAGTCCGAGAAGCGCCGCGTCCGCCGCGAGGCCGGTGCCGCTCGTACCCGACACCTCCTCCCCGGAGGTCGCGATCACCCCGAGGTCGTCCCGTACCGTGACGCCCTCGGTGATCTCCACCAGCTGCAACTCCCGCATGACCGCGGTCGTGGCGACGTAGCCGCGGAACCTGCCGATCGTGAGCCGCTCGTCGATCGTGTCCGTCATGTCCCCGTTCGACAGCATCCACCGGCTACGGTTGCGGGTCGTCCGCTCGTTGAGCAGTTGGCGGGTGACCTTCGCGGCGACGCCAGCCGCGGTGTCGGCCGGCAGGGCGGCCGCCAATACCTGGTGCCAGCCGGTCACGAGTGGGGTCAGGTCGATCGCGTTGAGCACGTCGCGGGCCTGCGGCGTCGACCGCGTCGGCGGCTCGGGTGGCGACGGCGCGAGCTGGGCTGCCCGGTTCGGCGCGGCGCTGCCGTTGGCGTACAGGGTCGGCAGGGAGATGTCGAGGAGGCCGTTCTCGGCCGGCACCGACGGCCGTCCCCACTCGACGCCGTTCACGAAGACCTGGAACGACACCCCGCTGGTGAACGACGTCGAGGCGGTCACGAACATCTTCCGGCCCCAGATGACCCGGGTCTCCTGGGACATCGCGTGTTGGCGATCGCCCTTGATCGACAGCGTGGGGATGCCCGCGATCAACCTGGACGCTCGCCCGGTCGAGATGTCGAAGGTTTCCTCCAGTCCACCGTCGGACTTCCGTCCGCTGGACACGGACGTGCCGTTGCCGACCTTGGTCGAACCGAAGGAGACTCCGAACACCCGCGGGCCCCCGGCATTCCCGGCGGGTGCCGGTCGCGGATCGTGCGGCACGGGACGGATCCACACCAGCCGGCCGCCCGCACTGAGCGTCTCTCCGGAGAACAACGCCTGCTCCCAGCGCTCACGGTGTTCCTCGACGGCACGGGGGTCCCGCTGGTCCGGTGCCGTCAGTAGCGTGTGCAGCGCCGCCGACACCCGCGCGCGGATGGCCGCCTCCTGGGTGGCGGTGCCCAGGTCCAGCCGGTCGGTCGTGCCCATCTCGATGTCGTCGGCTGCCCCGGTCGACCACCCTGACGGCAGGTCGTCCATCAACTGCGCAACGGTCTCCGTCACCTGCTGCGGCGTCAGGTGCCGCACCGCCGAGACGGTCAGCTCACCGAGGGCACCGTCGGCGAAGTACCACGGCGTTGCCGGCTCGGGCTCCCTGGCCTTCCCCTTGGCCGCCGCCCCAGTTGCGTTGGCCTGATCCCGCTCCTCGACCGCACGCTCCCAGACCGTACGCGCATCGGACGCCGCATTCCGGGCGCGGTCGAGCCGCCCCTGGGAGCGTGCGACGTTCCGCTCCAACCGGGTCCGTTCCGCCGTACGCGCCGCCGCGTCGACCGCGTCCGCCAGCTCGGCCTGACGCCACGTCTCCGCCTGCCGCTCCGCGTTGTCGGCGTCCCGCCGCTCCGCCTCGACGCGCTCGCGTTCCTCCTCGACCGCCCGCAGGTCGGCCCGCTGCCGCTCGTCCTCCTGCCGCCGCGCGTCCTCGTCCGCCCGTACCCGTTCGGCCTCCGCCAGTTCGGCTTCCTGCCGGCCCTCCTCCCACCGCCGCTGCGCCTGCTCGGCCAACTGGTCGTCGGCGCGCTGCTCGTCCTGCCGGACCTTCGCCGCCTCCGCGGCCAGCTCGCGCTCCCGGGCGCGCCATTGCGCTGCCGCGGCGGCCGCGCGCCGTTGCTGCTCCCGCTCCGCCGCCAGGTGCTGCTGCCCGGGGTCCTGGTCCGCCAGCTGTCGCTGCGCCTCATCCGCCGCGGCCTGCGCCTCCTGCTCCTGGCGCCGTTGCTCCTGCCGGTCGGCCTCTGCCTGCGCGGCATCGCGTACTGCCTTCCGGACCGCCAGCGCCCGCTGTACGCCCTGCCACGTGTCCCACCGCTCCTGCTCGTCTCTCCGGGCCTGTTCGCGTGCCGCCGCCCGCTCGCGTACCTCCTGGCTCGCCACCAGGCGCTGCGCCGCCCGGGTAGCTGCCTCCTGCCGGGCCACCTCCCGCTCATCGGCCCGCTGGGCCGCGAGCTGCTCGGCAGCCTCCCGCGCCGCGTCCCGCTGCCGGATCCGCTCCGCCGCGCGGTCCGCCGCCGCTGCCCCGCCGGCCCGCAACCCCTGTAGGCCGTCCGTCCACTGCTGTACCGCCGTCCGCCAGTCCGCCTCCCGGGTGGCGGCGTCCTGCTCCAGCGCCTGTCGCCTCCGGTCAGCCACCCGCACGGCCCGCCCCAGCAACTGGTGCCCGCGCCGTTCCACTGTTCCGCGCTGCCGTTCCAGCTCAGCGACCCGGTCCTGGGCCCTGGTGAGCCGCTCCCACGCCGCACGCTCCACCGCTTGCGCGGCATTACCGCTGGCAGGCGTCTCACCGCCGTTGGTCGGGGTCTCATCGGCGCTGGTCGGGGTCTGCGTCACGCGCGCCGGTGGCACGGCCGCGCGGGCGTCGACCTGGCGCGCCAGGGCCTCCCGAGCGGTGGACAGCTCGCTCCGCGCTGCGGCGAGGTCACTCTCGACGGCAGCGGTCGTGTCCCGGATGCTGGCCAGTTCCCGGGTCAGCCGTTCGACCTCCGGCGGGTTCCCGACCGGCGTCGCCTCCACGTCGCCGCCCTTGCCGTCAATGCTGCTGCCCGTCGCGGGTGACGCGGGGCCGCTACCCCCGTCCACACCGGCCAGATCCACGGCGTCGACCGGGCCATCCACGGAGCCGGCTTGGGGGCCCCATTCCATCGCCGCCGGCCGACCAGGCAACGAACCGGGCGACAGGTCCAAAGACTCAGACTCAGACTCCGACTCCGAGCCGGACGGCTCTGACCCGGACGACCCAACCGGCCGCGCCAACGTGGGAGCCACGAACGACTCCTTCACCGCCAGAAACTCGCTGATCTCCCAGTCCGTGAACCCAGGCGCGTGGAGACGAGCATCACCGACCGGCCTGGTCCTCTTCAGGGAAGCATTGGGCGAATCAGGGTGCGGAATCCCAGCGTAATGCTTGAGCTCATGCCCATACCAGTCAGGAGGAAGACCCTCATACCAACGGTCCTGCGTGTGCCGACCCGCCGACTCATCAGCACTGATCCACACATCCTCGCTCTCCTGCAGAGCACTACCTTCACGGCCGCTGAGCCGCACCCGCGTCCGGACATCCCTGTGGGGCACCGGATCGAACACCACCTCGACCCGCGGCTCACCCCCAGCCCCCACAGCCCGGTTGGTCTCCACAGCCCGGTTGGTCTCCAC
>NZ_JBIDDG010000019.1:0-132745 GCF_043205005.1 Micromonospora sp. NPDC047620
CGTCGGCCAGCACCACCGGCACCTCATCCGCCGACAGACACACCACCCGCGCATCCCCGTCCGGATCCGCCACCATCGCCTCCAACACCGCCCGGAACATGCCGCCGAGGCGGCGCAGGGCGTCCTGGCCGACGTGCCGGCGGCTGGCCTGGAGGGTGAGGAAGCCGAGCCGGCTGAACACGCCGAGCGGGAACTCGGTGGGGCTGTCGTCGATCGACTCGGCGTAGTCGATGTCGGCGGCGTCGATCTGGTGGAAGTCGTGGTAGCTGAACCGCACGTCGAGCATGCGGGCGTCCTCGCCGATCTCCCGTTGCAGGGTCGACAGCGGGTAGCGCCGGTGGGGCCACAGCTCCAGTTCGGCCTCGAAGGTGCGCCGGATCAGCTCCGCCCAGGTGGCGGCCGATCCGTCGTAGCCGACCGGCACGGTGTTGAGGTGCATGCCGTACACCCGGTCCGCGCCGGCCACCTCGGGCCGGATGTTGCAGACCAGGCCGGTGTAGAACCGCCCGGCGGCGCTGAGCTGGCTCATCACCTTCAGGTGTGCGGCCAGCATCACCGACTTGAACGGCACGCCGAGGCGCCGGGCCAGGCCGCGCAGCGCGGGTTCGAGGTCCTGCACCGGCACCCAGCGCTCGTGCTTGGCCCCCTCCGGCGCGTCCGGGTCGCCCCAGCCGGTGGGCAGCTCGTGCCGGGTCCGGCCGGCCAGCGCGCGGCGCCAGAACTCGCGGTCCGCGTCGCCGGTCACCGACCGCCGCTCGGCGGCGACCGCGTCGGCGAAGCGCACCGAGGGGGTCGGTCGCGGCGGCACCGGCTCACCGGCGCGGATCCGGCGGTAGTCGCGGACCAGCTCCATGATCAGCGAGTGGTAGCTCCACCCGTCCAGGATCGGGTGGCACTCGGTGAGGGTCAGCCACCAGCTGCCGTCCGGGCAGGTCCGGGCGTGCAGCCGCAGCAGCGACGGTTGGTCCAGGTCGAACAGTCGGGTCCGCTCGACGGCGATGAGGTCGTGCAGTTCCCGTTCCAGCTCGGCCCGGTCGGTGGCGAGGCTGCGGTCGTGGGTGACGGCCAGCTCGGCGGTGGCGTGCACCAGCTGCATCGGCACGGAGTAGCTGGTCAGGTCGAACGAGGTCCGCAGCACCTCGTGCCGCCGCACCAGCAGCGCCGCGGCGGCGCGCAGCGCGTCCAGGGAGAACTCCCCCTCGTCACGCACCCGGTAGCTGGTCACGTTGTGGTAGTGGTTCTGCTCGGTGTCGGCCAGCAGCTCGACGAGCATGCCGAGCTGTCCCTGGGTGCACGGGTAGGCGTCCACCACGCCGGCGGGCAGCGCGGCGCGGTCGGCGTCGCCGACCAGCGCGAACGGCGTGACCGCCGGCTCCGGCTCGGCGGCGGGCCGCGCGGTGAGCAGTTCCGCCAACTCGGCGACGGTACGCCGCTCGAAGATGTCCCGGACCTCCACGTCGAAGTGCGCGTCGCGCAGCGCGCCGGCCAGCGCCACGGCGCGGATGGAGTCGCCGCCGAGGTCGAAGAAGCCGTCCTGCACGCCGACCCGGTCCAGCCCGAGCGTGGTGGTCCAGATGTCGGCGAGCTGCTGCTCCACGGTGGTGCGCGGGGCCACGTACGGCCGCTCGACGGCGGCCACCGACCGGTCCGGGGCGGGCAGCGCGGCCCGGTCGAGCTTGCCGTTGTTGGTCAGCGGGATCCGGGTCAGCGGCACGAACGCCGCTGGGATCATGTACTCGGGCAGCGTCCGGCCCAGCGCCGCGCGCAGCTGCGACGGGCGCAGCAGCATCGGGTCGTCGCCGGCCACCAGGTACGCCGTCAACCGCCGATCGCCCGGATTGTCCTCCCGCAGCACCACCACCGCGTCCCGGACGCCGGGCAGGGCGGTCAGCGCGGCCTCGATCTCGCCCAGCTCGACCCGGTAGCCGCGGATCTTGACCTGGTGGTCGATGCGGCCGATGAACTCCAGTCGCCCGTCGGCGCGCCGCCGGGCCAGGTCGCCGCTGCGGTACAGCCGCGACCCGGGCGGCCCCCACGGGTCCGGCACGAACCGCTGCGCGGTCAGCTCGGGGCGGCCGAGGTAGCCCCGGGCCACCCCCGGGCCGCCCACGTGGATCTCGCCGGGCACGCCGACCGGCACCGGCCGGCCGTCGGCGTCGAGCAGGTGGACCGTCAGGTCCGACAGCGGCGCGCCGATCGGGTTGGCCGAGCCGCCGACCTCGTCGGCGGTGACCCGGTGGTACGTGGTGTGCACGGTGGTCTCGGTGATCCCGTACATGTTGATCAGACGCGGCGCGTCCAGGCCGCGGCGGGCCACCCAGGGCGTCAGCTCGGCGAACTCCAGCTTCTCGCCGCCGAAGGTGACCACCCGCAGGGCGAGCCGGTCCACCCGGGGGTCGCCGTCGGCGGCCAGGCGGACCAGGGCGCGGAACGCCGAGGGCGTCTGGCTGAGCACCGTGACCCGATGCGCGATCAGCTGGTCGAGCAGCTCCTGCGGCGAGCGGATCACCGCGCGGGGCACCACCAGTAGCCGGCCGCCGTGCAGCAGGCAGCCCCAGATCTCCCAGACCGAGACGTCGAAGGCGTACGAGTGCAGCAGCGCCCACACGTCGTGCGGACCGAACCGGTAGTCGTCGGCGGTGACGGTGAGCAGGCGCAGCACCTGCCGGTGGGCCACCGCGACCCCCTTGGGGCGGCCGGTGGAGCCCGAGGTGTAGATGACGTAGCAGAGGTTGTCCACGTCCGCGGCCACGGCAGGGTCGGTGGCCGGCTGGGCGGCCAGCTCGGCGGCGAAGCCGGGGTCGTCCAGCAGCACCACGGTCCCGTCGAAGCCGGCGAACCGGTCCCGCTGGGCAGTGCTGGTCAGCACGATCTCCGCGCCCGCGTCGGCGATCATGAAATCGAGCCGGTCGGCCGGCGAGGCCGGGTCGAGCGGCAGGTACGCCGCGCCGGACTTGAGCACGCCGAGCAGGGCCGGCACCAGGTCGGGCCCGTGGTCCAGGTGGACCCCGACCAGCCGCTCCGGGCCGGCGCCGTGGGCGCGCAGCCAGTGGGCGAGCCGGTTGGCGGCGGCGTTCAGCTCGGCGTAGCTGAGGGTGGTGTCGGCGACGGTGAGCGCCGCCGCGTCCGGGTGGGCCGCCGCGGCCGCCTCGAACCGGCCGTGCACGGTGCCGGTGACGGGGTCGTTCGTGGCCGGGCCCCGGGTCACCAGCGCCAGCTCGGCGTCGCCGAGGATGGCCAGTTCGGAGAGACGGGCCAGCGGGTCGGTCGCCACATGGTCGAGCAGCCGGACCAGGTGGTCGGCGGCCCGCTCGACGGTGGCGCGGTCGAACAGGGCGGTGGCGTACTCGAAGCGGCCGCGCAGCCGGCCGTCGGCGCCCTCCAGCACGTGCAGGGTGAGGTCCACCTTGGACGAGCGCAGCGGCAGCTCGACCGGCTCCACGGCCAGGTCGCCGGGCCAGCGGGTCGCCGGCGGCTCGGACTGGAGGGTGAAGGCGACCTGGTAGAGCGGGGTGCGGGAGAGGTCCCGCTCGGGTTCCAGCTCGTCAACCAGGAGCGCGAACGGGGCGTCGGCGTGGTCGAAGGCGTCCAGCACGGTGGCCCGGTTCAGCTCCAGCAGGCCGGCGAACGACAGGTCGCCGCTCCACCGGCCGCGCAGGACCAGGTTGTCGATGCCGTAGCCGACCAGGTTGCGCAGCTCCGAGCGGGTCCGCGCGGACGACACCGTGCCCACGGCCAGGTCGGTCCGGCCGGTGTAGCGCGACAGCAGCGCCTGGAAGGCGCTGAGCAGGGTGACGAAGACGGTGGTGCCGGTGTCGCGGGCGAGGTCGCGCAGCGCGGCGGAGAGATCGGCGGTCAGCGCGAACGGCACCGAGGAGCCGCGCCAGTCCCGGTTCTTCGGCCGGGTCCGGTCGGCCGGCAGCTCCACCGGGGTCAGCCCGGCGAGCTGGTCCCGCCAGTAGTCGATCGACCGGGCCACCCGCTCGTCGCGCAGCCGGCCGCGTTGCCAGGCGGCGAAGTCGGCGAACTGCACGGCGGGCTCCGGCAGCCGGGGCTCGGCGCCGACCTGGAAGGCGGCGTACAGCTCGGCCAGTTCGCCGGTGAGCACCGCCAGGGAGGGGGCGTCGCAGGCGATGTGGTGCAGCACCAGGGCGAGGACGTGCTCGTCGGTGTCCAGCCGGACCAGCACGGCCCGGACCGGCCAGTCCCGCGCCAGGTCGAAGCCGGTGGCGGCGGTCTCGGCCAGCAGCGCGGCGGCGGCGGCCTCGCGGTCGGCGGCGGGCCGGTCGGTCAGGTCCACCACCGGCAGGTCGCGCGGGGCGGGCGGGTCGATCACCTGCACCGGCTGTGTGCCGGCGAGGGCGTAGCGGGTGCGCAGGATCTCGTGCCGGGCGACCAGGGCGTCGAGGGCGCGGCCCAGCGCGGCCCCGTCGAGCCGGCCGCGCAGCCGCAGCGCCGAGGAGACCAGGAACTCCCCGCTGGCGGGGTCCATCCGGTTGAGGAACCACATCTGCTGCTGGCCGTGGGACAGCGGGAGGTCCCCCGACCGGTCGGCGGTCGGGATCCGGTCCCGGCGACCCGTACGACGGCCGGCCAGCCGGCGCTGGACGAGTTCTTCACGCAGGTTCGGCTCGTTGGCGGTGCTGGTCATGCCGGGTACTCCTCGGATCGCGACAGGTCGTGGGTCAGGTCGGCGTCGTCCAGCGCGTCGACCTCGGCCCGGATAAGGTCTTCGATGGCGATCGCCTGGGCGTGCACCGTGGGGTGCTCGAACACCAGGCGGATCGGCAGGTCGAGATCGAACTCCTCCTGGAGGGCGGCGATCAGCCGGGCGGCGAGCACCGAGTGCCCGCCGAGGAGGAAGAAGTTGTGGGTGGCGCCGATCCGCGCGTCCAGCAGCTCCGCCCAGATCGCGGCGATCCGCTTCTCGGCCACGGTCTGCGGGGCGACGAATTCGGTGGCGTCGGCGGTGCCGTCGGCGAGCGCCGCGTCGAGCCGGCCGCGCAGGGCGTCCCGGTCGACCTTGCCGTTGGCGTTGAGCGGGATCCGCTCCAGCGGCACGAACAGGCTGGGCACCATGAAGTCGGGCAGTTGCCGGGCGCAGTGCGCGGGCAGGTCGGTGGCCTCGCCGCAGTAGAAGGCGACCAGCCGGTCCTGGTGGGCGAGGACCACGCAGTCGCGTACTCCCGGGTGCTGGGCGACGACGGCGCTGACCTCGCCGGGCTCGATCCGGTAGCCGCGTACCTTGACCTGGTCGTCCACCCGGCCGACGAAGGCCATCGTGCCGTCGGGCAGCCAGCGGCCCAGGTCGCCGCTGCGGTAGAGCCGGGAGCCCGGCGGGCCGAACGGGTCCGGGACGAAGCGGTCGGCGGTGAGCTCCGGCCGGCCGGCGTAGCCGGTGGCCAGGCACGCCCCGCCGATGTACAGCTCGCCGACCGCGCCGACCGGCAGCAGTCGCATCGCGTCGTCCAGGATCCGCACCACGGTGTTCGCCATCGGCCTGCCGATCGGCACGATCTCGCTGGTCTGCGGCTCCACGACCGGGTACGCCGACATGATCACGGTGGTCTCGGTGGGGCCGTACGTGTTGATCAGGCCGGCCGGGCCGAGCAGGTCCCGCCACCGGTTCGCCACCGCCCGGCGCAGCACCCCGCCGGCCACCCAGAGCTGGCCGGCCAGCCGCTGCGCCTGCGCGGCGTCGACCTGCGTGGCGAGCAGTTCCAGGTGCGGAGGCGTCATGATGAACCGGTCGTACGGCCCGGCGGCCAGCAGCAGCGCGCCGAGCCCGGTGAGGTCGAACTCCGGCGGGAGCAGCGTCACCGGCTGCCCGGCCACCAGCGGCCCCCAGAGGTTGGAGATCGACAGGTCGAAGGCGATCGTGGAGAACAGCGGCGCCCCGCCCCCGGCCGGGCGGCCGCCCCGGTCGCCGAGCGCCTCGGTCTCCGTGGCGCAGGCCAGGAAGTTCGTCACCGCGGCGTGGGAGAGCAGCACGCCCTTGGGCCGGCCGGTCGACCCGGAGGTGAACAGCACGTACGCCGGCTGCGCCGGGTCGAGGTCGCGGGGCGGCGCGGTGGTCGGTTCGGCGCTGACCATCAGCCGGTGGGTGTCCACCTGGAGGCTGGGCACCACGAACCGGTCGGCGTACCGCGAGGTGGTGACGGCGAGGCCGGCGCCGGCCGTGTCGAGCATGTAGCCGATCCGCTCCGCCGGGTACGAGGGGTCGAGCGGGACGCAGGCGGCGCCCGCCTTCCAGCATCCGAGGATCGCGGCGACCAGGTCCGGTCCCCGGTCCAGCAGCACGGCGACGGCCGCGCCCGGCGCGACGCCCGTGCGGTGCAGGTGGTTGGCGAACTGGTTGGCCCGGCCGTCCAGGTCGGCGTAGCTGGTGCTCGCCCCGGCGTGCCGCAGCGCCACGGCCTGCGGGTTCGCCGTGCGGCGTGCCTCGAACAGGTCGGCCACGGTGGTGGCCGGGCGGGGCACGGTCGGCCCGTTCCACCCGTGCAGCAGCCGGTGCCGCTCCTCGGCCGAGAACGGGTCGAGCTCGTCGAGGCGGGCGTCCGGGCGGTCGGCGGCGGCACGCAGCAGCCGGACGAAGTGGTCGGCCAGGCGCCGCGCGGTGGACTCGTCGAACAGGGCGGTGGCGTACTCCACGGCTCCGGCGAGCGAGCCGTCCGGTTGCGGCCAGAGGTGCACGGTCAGGTCGGTCTTGGCCACGGTGGACGCCTGCCGCAGCGCGTCGACCGCGTACGGGTCGTCGGCCACCCGGCCGGTGATCCCACCCTCCTGGTAGTTCAGCATCGCCTGGTAGAGCGGGGTGCGGGCGAGGTCCCGCTCGCCGACCAGCTCGTCCACCACGCGGTCGAAGGGCAGGTCCTGGTGGGCCAGGGCGGCGGCGGCCCGGGCGCGTACCTCCCGGACCGCCTGCGCGAAGGTGGACGCCGGGTCCAGCGGGCAGCGCAGCACCACCGGGTTGAGGAAGATGCCGGCGGTCTGGGCGACCTCGGGCGGCCGGTGCCCGGAGGTGGGCGTGCCGACCGGTACGTCCCACTGCCCGGTGTAGCGGGCGAGCAGGGTGGCGAAGCCGGTCAGCAGGGTGGCGAACGGGGTGGCCGCGCAGCGCCGGCCCAGCTCGGTCAGGGCGCCGGCGACGTCCGCCGGTACGGTGAAGCCGAGCATCGCGCCCTGCGCGTCCCGCTCGGTCGGGCGTGGCCGGTCCAGCGGCAGCGTCAGCTCGGGCAGCCCGGCCAGCGCCTCCCGCCAGTACGCCAGCTCCCGCCCGACGACCTCTTCGGTGAGCTGCCGGTGTTGCCAGACCGCGTAGTCGGCGTACTGCACAGGCAGCTCCGGCAGGTCCGCCGGGCGTCCCTCGGCGGCGGCGCGGCACAGTTCGCGCAGGTCCCGTTCGAGGACGAGGGCGGTGCCGGCGTCGGAGGCGATGTGGTGCACGGCCAGCACCAGCAGGTGGTCCTGGCCGGCGGCGGTGGCCAGCCCGGCCCGCCACAGCGGTCCGGTGCCCAGGTCGAAGCCCCGGCCGAGCTGCGCGGCGACCAGCTCGGGGAGCCCTCCGTGGCTGACGTCGCGCACCTGGAGGGCGGCCTCCCCCGGCGGCACGACCTGCTGCCGGGCCACGCCGTCGACGACCAGGTAGCGGGTGCGCAGCGGTTCGTGCCGCGCCTCGAGCGCGCGCAGGGCCGCCCGGACGTGGTCGGGGTGGACGGTGGCGGGCAGCCGCACGTGGAGGGGGACGACCCACTCCTTGCTGCCCGGGTCGAGCTGGTCGAGCATCCAGAGCCGGTGCTGGGCGGCCGAGAGCGGCAGGGGCCGGTCGCGTCCCACCGGGAGCACGGGTGCGGCGGCGGGCCTGGCCGTCTCCACCAGCCGAGCCTGCGTGGCCACGGTGGTGGCGGCGAGCAGGTCGCGCAGCGCCACCGTGCCGCCGGCGGCCTCGCTGAGCCGGCTCTCCAGCCGCAGCGTCACCAGCGAGGAGCCGCCGAGCTGGTAGAAGTCGTCGTCGAGGCCCACCTCGTCGACGCCGAGCAGCTCGCTCCAGACGGCGGCGACGGTGCGTTCGGCGGCGGTGCGCGGCGGGCGTACCGCCGGCCGGTCGAGGGGGTCGATCGCTGGCAGCGCGGATCGGTCGATCTTGCCGCTGGCGGTGAGCGGGAACTCCGCCACGGGCTGGAACACGGCGGGCACCAGCGCCTCGGGCAGCCGGCCGAGGCAGTGGGCCCGCAGCTCCGCCGGGGTGAGCGGCCGCCGGCCGGCGACGTACGCGGCGAGCTGCCGGCGGCCGGCCGGGTCGGTGTGCACCACCACCACCGCCGCCCGGACGTCCGGGTGGGCGGCGAGCACCGCCTCCACCTCGGCCGGTTCGATCCGGACGCCGTTGACCTTGAGCTGGTGGTCGACCCGCCCGACGAACTCCAGGGTCCGGTCGCCGCGCCAGCGGACCTGGTCGCCGGTGCGGTAGAGGCGGGCGCCCGGCGGCCCGTACTCGTCCGGCACGAACCGGTCGGCGGTCAGGTCCGGCCGGTTGAGGTAGCCCCGGCCGAGGTTGGCCCCGCCGACGTAGAGTTCGCCGACCACGCCCACCGGCACGGGCCGCCGGTCGGCGTCGAGCACCTGGACGCGGACGTTGGGCAGTGGGCGCCCGATCGGCACCGGCCCGGTCGGCTGCCCCGGGTCGACCGGGTGGGCGGTCACGTCGATGGCGCACTCGGTGGGGCCGTAGGTGTTCCACACCCGCACCTCGGGGGTGACGGCCATCCGCCGGCACAGTTCGGCGTGCAACGGTTCGCCGGCCGAGAAGACCAGCCGCAGGCTGGTGCACTCGGCCCAGCCGGGCTGGTCGACCAGCAGCCCGAACACCGACGGCACGCCCTGCAGGACGGTGATCCGGTGCCGGGCGACGGCGGCGACGAGGGCGGCCGGGTCGCGGTGCGCCCCGTCCGGGGCCAGCACCACGGTGCCGCCACTGGCCAGCGGGGCGAAGAACTCCCAGCCCGCCGCGTCGAAGCTGACCGAGGTCTTCTGCAGCACCCGGTCGGCGGGGCCGAGGCCGTGTTCCCGGATCGTCCAGGTCACCCGGTTGCCGATGCCGCCGTGGGTGATCAGCACCCCCTTGGGGCGGCCGGTGGACCCGGAGGTGTAGATGGCGTACGCGACGGCATCCGGGTCGGGTGCCGGTACCGGCGCGGTGGCGGGGGCGGCCGCGATCCGGGCCCGGTCGGTGTCCACGCAGACCACCCGGCCGGGCGCCGCCTCGTCGCGCAGGGCGGCCCGGGTGAGCAGCACGTCGGCGCCGCTGTCGGCGAGGATCCACCGCCGCCGCTCGGCCGGGTGGGTCGGGTCCAGCGGCAGGTACGCGGCGCCGGCGCGCCACACCCCCAGCAGCGCGACCACCAGGTCGACGCCGCGGTCCAGGTTGACCGCGACCAGCGACTCCGGCCCCACGCCCAGCCCGGCCAGGTACCGCCCGAGCTGGTTGGCCCGCCGGTCCAGCCCGGCGTAGTCCAGCCACTCGGTGTCGCCGCGTACCGCGGTCGCGGCGGGTGTCAGCGCGGCCTGCCGGGCGATCAGCTCGGACAGGGTGCCGGCCCCCAGGGCGGCGGCTGCGGCTGCTGGCGCCGCGGGCGGAACGATGCTCATGGTGCTCCTCCTCCGGGGGACCGGGCGCGGGCGTCGGGTCGGGCCGTGGGTCAGGCCGTGGCCTGGGACTCCATGCGCTGGCGCAGGCTCAGCGGCCGCATGTCGGTCCAGATCTCGCCGATCCGGGCCAGGCACTCGTCGCGGCTGCCCTCGGTGCCCTCGGCCCGCCAGCCGGCGGGCAGTTCCCGGTCGGTCCACCAGACCGAGTACTGCTCCTCGTCGTTGAGCACCACCCGGTAGCTGCGGTCGTCGGTCATTGCCACTCCTTCGCGGATCAGGTGGACGCCACGGTGGCGTCCGCCACGGGTAGGAAGTCGTCGACGCGTACGCCCAGGCCTCGCCGGTGGGCGGTGGCGCGGACGTGTTCGGCCAGGACGAGGTCCAACACCCCCAGGCCGAACGGTGACACCACCACCGGCACGTCGTCGTCGGGCAGCCGCACCCGGCCGCCGGCGAGCTGGCCGATGGTGGCGGAGACGAAGTCCCGGCCGCCGGCGAGCTGCTCGGCCAGGTGCAGCGAGGTGCGCTCGCGGCAGACGTGGTCGGGGTCGTCGACCACGTTGCGCACCGCCAGCACCGCCTCGGGGCGCAGGTCGCGCAGGGACAGGTGCAGCAGCACCGCGCCGGGCCGGCAGGCGTCCAGGTCGAGGTGGGGCTCGGTGGCGGTGGTGGCGATCGAGACCATCCGGTGCGCGGCCATCGCCTCCTCGGCGGTCGCGGCCGGCGTCACCGGCACGCCGGGCAGCAGGGCGCGGGCGGCCTCGGCGAAGGCGGCGGCCCGGTGCGGGTCGGTGTCGAACAGCGTCAGCGCCGGTGGCGGTGCGGCGGTGCCGGCCACGAACCGCAGCACCTGCTGGTTGATCAGGCCGCAGCCGATCAGCGCCAGGCCGTCCGGGCGGCGGCGCGCGGTGAGCAGGCCGGCCGCGAGCGCCGCGCTGGCCGCGGTGCGGCGGGCCGAGATGACCGAGCCTTCGACCAGGGCCACCGGGTGCCCGGTGCGCATCGAGTTCAGCACGATGGCGGCGCTGGCCCGCTCCAGGCCGTGCGCCAGGTTGCCGGGGAAGGAGGAGATCCACTTGATCCCGGCGGCGGGCGGTTCGGTGCCGAGGTAGGCCGGCAGGCCGATGATCCGGTCCCGGGGCTGCTCGGGGAACCGCAGGAAGACCGAGTGCGGCAGGCTGCTGCGGCCCTGGTCGTGCAGCAGGTAGGCGTCCCGGACCAGGTCCACGACGCGGGCGTCGTCGCCGTCGAGGATGTCCCGGACCACGGCCTGGCCGATGATCAGCATGACTCGTCCTTCCACAGGTGGGTGATCTCGCCGAAGTGCCGGACGACCCATTGATCCGAATAGATCGTGTCGAGGTAGCGGTCGCCGTTGTCGGGCAGGATCAGCACGGACGTGGCGCCCGCGGGGATCTGCGCGATGCGCCGGCGCAGCGCGGCGACGGTGGCGCCGGACGAGCCGCCCGCGAGGATGGCCTCCCGGTTGAGCAGCAGCCGGCAGCCGACCACGCAGTCCAGGTCGGAGACGTGCACGATCTCGTCCGGTGCCGCGTCGGCGGCCAGCGGCGGCACGATCGAGGCGCCGTGCCCAGGGATCAGTCGGGATTCGGGCTCGCCGCCGAAGATGGCGCTGCCCACCGCGTCCACCGCCACCACCCGGGTGGACAGCCCGTGGTCGTGCAGGTAGCCGGCGCAGCCGACCAGCGTCCCGCAGGTGCCGGTGGAGCAGAACAGGTAGTCGACCCGCCCGTCGAGCGCGGCCACGATCTCGGCCATGGTCCGCCGCTGGGCGGCGGCGTTGAGCGGGTTGGCGTACTGGTCGGGGCGGTAGGCGTACGGGATCCGCTCGCACAGCTCACGGACCCGGCGGCGGCGGACCGGCAGGTACTCGCCGGTCACCGGGTCGGGGTGCTCGACCATCTCGATCTCCGCCCGGTACGCGGTCAGGATCGCCAGGTTCTGCCGGGTGGTCTTCGGGTCGACCACGCAGATGAACCGGATGCCGTAGTACGCGCAGACCTGGGCCAGGCCGATGGCCAGGTTGCCCGAGCTGGACTCGACGACCACCGACCGGCCGGGCACCAGTTCCCCGGAGCTGATCTTGTCGCGCAGCATGTTGAGCGCCGTGCGGTCCTTGATGCTGCCGCCGGGGTTGAAGCGTTCGAGCTTCACGAAGACCCGGGAGGGAAACTCCGGAAACAACCGGACCAGCTGCACCAGCGGCGTGTTCCCGACCGTCGAGAGGATGCCCTCGCGCACCGTTCCTCCCTCCACAATGGACTGCCAACGCCGAGAAGTTCTCAGTCACTGCTATATCGCTGCTATACCGGCGTCATGCCCGGCCGGCACGGCACTCCCGGCCGGGCCTGCCGACTGTCCGGGGCCGGGCGCGCCGGCCGTTCCCCGGCCGGGGCTCACCGGTCGGCCGCAGGCGGCGGGCCGACCGGGATCCGGCCCGGCGACGGGGGGTGCACCGGGCCGGATCCGGCCCTGCGCGGCGGGTCGCCGACCGGTCGTACCGGGCCGGCGGGGGGTGCCCACCGCGCTGGTTACTGTGTGCCGAGCGCCAGCAGGTCGGCCAGCTCCGCCTCGTCGACCATGGCCGCCCGGGACACCACCGTCTCCGGTGCCGTGCAGGCCACCCGCAGCATCTGGAGGAAGTGCCCGGCCAGCCGCTGCACGGTCGCCTCGTCGAACAGGTCGGTGTCGTACCCGAACTCCGCCTGGAGGCTGCCGTCCTGGTACTGGGTGAGGGTCACCGAGAGGTCGAACTGGCCCTCGTCGTACGGGATGTCCAGCAGCCGGATGCGGTGCCCGGCGAAGTGGTGCCGCTCGACGGTGAAGTCGTCGTCGTGTTGGTGCACCAGCAGCGTGACGGTCACCCGCACGGCCGGTTCCCGGTTACGCCGGCCCGACTGGACCAGCGGGAACGGGTAGCCGGCGTGCGCCACGCCGTCGGCCAGCTGCCGGCTCGCGGCGGTGATCGCCTCGGCGAACGTGGTGCCGGAATGGAACGATGCGCGCAGCGCGATCGTGTTGACCAGCAACCCGACCACCCCCCGCAGCGCCCGGCCCCGGCGTAGCGAGGCCGGACACCCGACGGTGAACTCCCCGAGCCCGGTGTAGCGGTACATGGTGGCCTCGAACGCGGCAAGCACCACGCTGTACGGCGTCACCCTGGCCGCCGCCGCGGTCTCCCGCAGCCGGCCGGCGAGGTCGTCCGGGAACGTCCGGCTGAACGCGCCGCCGCGGAAGGAGCGCACCGGCGGGCGGGGCCGGTCGGTCGGCAGGGTCGCCGCCGTGGCCCCGTCGCAGACGCTGTCCCAGTAGGCGCGCAGCCGTTCGCCGCGCTCGCCGGCCAGCGCCGCCCGCTCCCGGGCCAGGAAGTCGTCGTAGCTGCCCGTGACGGGTGACAGCTCCACCGGCCGCCCGGCCTGCAGTGCCCCGTACGCCTCGGCGAGCTCCTGCCAGACGATCCGCTGCGAGTGGAAGTCGGTGGCGATGTGGTGGATGACCACCACCAGCACGCAGTCGGTTCGCCGCAGCAGCAGCGCCGCCCGCAGCGGACCGTCCTGCTCCAGCCGCAGCGGCCGGTCGCCGAACTCCTGGCAGCGGCGCAGCAGGGCATCGTCGTCCAGGTCGGGCACGTCGTGCACCTCGACCTCGCAGCGGAGGTCGGGGTCCACGACCCGCACCGGTCCCTGGTCCGTCTGCACGAACCGGGACCGGAGCAGGTCGTGCCGCGGCTGCACCGCCGCCATCGCCCGGCGCACCAGGTCGGGGTCGAGTGCCGGTGCGACGTACAGGCCGTGCACCACGTTGCTGGCCGGGCTGTCCGGGGACAGCCGGTAGACCAGCCACAGTGCCCGCTGCCCGACCGACAGCTCCCGGACGTCCTCGGTCACACCGAGGACCTGGCGGCGAGGACGAAGGCGGTGAGGTCCTGGACCATGGTGAAGCTGCCGACCTCCTCGTCGGGGACCTCGATGTCGAAGTGGGCTTCCGCGGCGGCGAGCAGGTCGACGAGCTTGAGGCTGTCCAGGCCGAGGTCGACGAACGCGTCGTCGGGGTTGATCTCGCGGTCGACGTCCTCGGTCATCAGCTTGCGGGTGAGCTGCACGACGTCGAGGGACACCTGGTCGACGGTCATCGTCATGGTCGTGGTCCTTTCGGGGTTGGTGGTCAGGTTCGAGGTGGTCAGGGCATCCGGATGATCTGGCCGGCGTAGGCGAGTCCCGCCCCGAAGCCGAGCAGCATCACGCGGTCGCCGGGCGTGGTCCGGCCGCTCTCGTGCAGCCGGCTCAGCGCGAGCGGCACCGACGCGGCCGAGGTGTTGCCGGTGTCGACGATGTCCTTGGCGACCTTCTCGTCCGGGATCTGGAGGATCTCGGCGAGCTGGTCGACGATGCGCAGGTTCGCCTGGTGCGGCACGAACCAGTCGATGTCCGACAGCTCGATGCCGGAAAGGGCGCACACCTTGCGGGCGACCCGCGGCACGTTCTTGGTGGACCAGCGGTAGACCAGCGGGCCGTCCATCTTGGCGAACTCCCGGCCGTTGGCGTCCCACTTCGTGCCGAGGATGTCCGCCCGTCGGCCGTCGCTGCCCCACACCGTGGGGCCGATGCCGTCGGTCTCCGCGGCGGAGACCACCGCCGCGCCCGCGCCGTCGCTGAAGATGACGTACGTGGCCGGGTCCTCCCGGTCGATGAACCGGCTGAGCTGCTCGGCACCGACGACCAGCACGTTGCGGGCGCTGCCCACCCGGATCTCGTTCGCCGCGATCCCGATCGAGTAGGCGAAGCCGGCGCAGGCGGCGTTCAGGTCGAACGCGCCGGTGGCGGTGATGCCGATGCGGCTGGCCACCTCCGGCGCCCCGCCCGGGATGCGGTCCTTCTTCGTCGCCGAGGCGAGGATGACCAGGTCCACGTCGGCCGGGTCGACGTTCGCCATGGCCAGCGCCTTCCCGCCGGCCTCGGCGGCCATCATCGTCACGGTCTCCTCCGGCCCGGACCGGTAGCGCGACCGGATGCCGGTGCGTTCCTCGATCCACGCCGGCGTCACGCCGGTCTCCTCGGCGATCTCCTCGTTGGTGATCAACCTGCTCGGCCGGTACGCCCCGAGCCCGGTGATTGCCGCGCCAGTCATCCGCGCCATCGCTCCCTCCGCACAATGCCGGTCGGCGTCCTGGTGGCACCGTCCGGAGGGAGTGTTCGACGGCGCTCTCATAACTTCTCTACATCGCGCCCGGTATGGAAAAGAGATAGCCCGGCCCGAGACCGTGCGGGCCGAAGTGTGTCGCCGCAGGCGGGCACGCCGACTCGCGAGGGAGCGCGCATGAAGGATTTCCGAGGCAAGGTCGCGGTCATCACCGGAGCCGGTTCGGGCATCGGTCGGGCACTGGCGGTCGAGCTGGCCGCCCAGGGCGCCAGGCTGGCGCTGTCCGACGCGGTGGAGGACGGCCTGGAGGAGACGGCGGCCAGGTGCGCCGAGCGGGGCGCCGAGGTACGCACCTACCGGCTGGACGTGGCCGACCGGGCGGCGGTGCAGGCCCACGCCAAGGCGGTCCGCGCCGACTTCGGCGGCGCCGACCTGGTGGTCAACAACGCCGGGGTGACCCTGCTGGCCTCGATCACCGAGGCCAGGTGGGACGACATGCGGTGGGTGCTGGACGTCGACTTCTGGGGCGTGGTGCACGGCACCCGGGCGTTCCTGCCGCTGCTCGTCGCCTCCCGCGGCCACCTGGTGAACGTCTCCAGCATGTACGGGCTGACCGCGGCGCCGGCACAGACCGCGTACAACGCGGCCAAGTTCGCCGTGCGCGGGTTCACCGAGGCGGTGCTCCAGGAGATGCGGGTGGGCGAGGTGCCGGTGGCGGTCAGCTGCGTCTACCCGGGCAAGGTGCGTACCGACATCTTCAGCAACGCGCGGACCGGCCGGGGACTGGGCTACGGCGGAATCCAGGAGCGGTTCGCCCGGGAGGCGACGACGTCGGCCGAGCAGGCCGCCCGGATCATCCTGCGCGGAATCCGGCGCAACCGGGTGAAGATCATCGTCGGGGCGGACGCCCGCCGGGTCGACCTGTTCTCCCGGCTGCTCGGCACGGTCTACCCGCGCCTCACCGCACGCCGGGCCCACGCACAGGCGCGCCGGGTCCGCCTGGAGGCCATGCGGACCCGGCTCGCCGCGCAGCGGGTCAGAAGGTCAGACCACCGTCAACCGTGACGACCTGGCCGGTCAGGTAGGAGGCCCGCTCCGACAGCAGGAACGTCACCACCGGGGCGATCTCCTCCACCTGGCCGAGCCGGCCGAGCGCGGCCCGCTTCTGGATGCCCTCGGTCAGCCCGGTGGGCAGGTTGCTGAGCATGTCGGTCTCGATGAACCCGGGCGCCACGGTGTTGACCCTGATCCCGTACGGCCCGACCTCCTTGGCCAGCGCCTTCGTAAAGCCGATGATGCCGGCCTTGGACGCCGAGTAGTTGGTCTGGCCGGGGCTGCCGGTGATGCCGGCCACCGAGGAGACCGTGACGATCGAGCCGCTGCGGCGCCGCATCATCCGCCGGATCGCCGCCCGGCACACGTGGTAGACGCCACCGAGGTTGACGTCGATCACCGACCGCCAGTCGTCGTCGGCCATCATCGCCACCGGCCGGTCGCGGATGATCCCGGCGACGGTCACCACCGCGTCCACCTCGCCCAGCTCCCGTTCCACACCGGAGACGAAGTCGCGTACCTGCTGCGGGTCGGCGACGTCCACCTGGCGGGCCAGCACCCGGGCGCCGGCCTCGCCGACCTCCGCGACCACCTTCTCGGCTGCCTGCTGGCTGCTCTGGTAGCAGAAGGCCACGTCGTACCCGTCCGCGGCGAGCTGCCGGACCACGGCCCGGCCGATCCCCCGGGACCCGCCGCTGACCAGGGCGACCGGTCGTCGGATTTCACTCATGTCGACTCCTTGACGTCGGATGCCCCGTCCACGGCGGCGGGGCGGAGCGAGGCCGCCGGGCGCACCGCGCCGACCAGGCGACCGACCTGCATGACCACCTCGGACCCGACCACGCTCTCGCCCCGGACGAAGCCCGTGTCGGCGATCAGCCGGATCAGGTCCACCCGGTGCTCGACCGTCTCGCCCGGCAGCACCGGCCGGCCGAAACGGATCCCCTCGAAGGCGCCCGCGACCGGCACCCCGTCGGCCAGCACGTCGGGCATCGGCCGGTCGTGCCGGATCAGCAGCAGCGCGGCCTGCCCCCACGACTCCAGCAGCAGCACGGCGGGCAGCGGCCGGGTACCGGTGACGGTGAGGCTGCCCACCAGCCGGCGCCGGGGCACCAGCTCGCTGACCCGGTCGACCAGGAGCATCGGCGGGCGGTGCGGGATGAGCCGCCGGATGTCGTCGCTGTCCAGCATCAGTCGTCTCCGTCCTGGTAGCGCAGCACCACCTCGGCGGCCGGGACACCGGACACGGTGACCGTGCCACGGCGCAGCCCGCCGTCGTACCGGACGGCGACGACCAGCTCGTCGTCCAGGTCGACGGTGTGGAGGAACCGGCAGGACACCAGCTCGGCGAGGACCGCTGCCGGCGTCGCCGCGAGCACCGTGCGGTGCACGTACTCGACGATGTGGACGCCCGGCAGCAGGGGGAATCCGGGGTAGTGCCCGGCGAAGACCGGGTCGTCCCGGTCGGGCCGGACCCGGGCGACGATCTCGTCGGCGGTGGCGTGGGTCAGGTCGATCCGCGCGGTGGTCGCGCACTCGGGCGGGATCAGGATGGTCACCTGCTGACCGTGCCGGTGCCGGCTATATCTTCTCCATACCGCCGACTGGTGCGCGTCGCCGTGCCGGCCATCAGGCGCGCGGAGCCGGTGCCGAGGGCTCAGGCGGGCACGCGGACGCGCGGCCCCGCCGACGCCGGTGGACCGCCGGCCATCATCCGGCGGTCCACCGGGTCGGCCTTCTCCCGGGCGAAGACCCGCACCAGGTCGTGGAAGCGGTGCCGCTGCCGCCGCCCGCCGTCCGAGCCGGCGATCTCCAGCAGCCGGGCGTCGACCAGGTTCTCGGCCACCTCCTCCCCGACCCAGCGCGGCACGCCGAGCACCCGGGCGGCGATCCAGATCGGGAAGTCGGCCGTCTCCAGCAGCGCCAGCCGGCGCAGCGCGACCTGGCTCTCGGCCGCGAGCTCCCGGTAGCTGCCCTCGATGCGGGCCCGGACGTCCAGCGTCCCCAGCCGCAGCTCGTCCAGGCGGAACCGTTCGTCGGCCAGCCGCTGCGCGAGGTACCGCAGGGACCAGTGCGGCCGGGCGATGAGCCGGGCCGCGGCCACCCGGATGCCGATCGAGAGCCGCCCGCACAACTGCACTATCCGGTGGGCGGCCGCGGGTTCGGCGGCCACCCGTTGCGGGCCGACGATCGTGGCGAACAGGTCCAGCGCCTGCGCCGGGTCGAGGATGCCCACCTCGACGCGGGTGACGCCGGGCAGCTCGGAGAGGCGCCCGCGGCAGGTCAGGATCACCCGGCACGACGGGTCGCCGGGCAGCAGTGGGCGGACCTGCGCATAGTCGGCGGCGTTGTCGAGGACCACCAGCATCCGGCGGCCGGCCAGCTGGCTGCGGTAGAGGCGTTCGCGTTCGTCGAGCCGCCTCGGGATCGCCTGCTCGGTGTTGCCCAGGCTGCGCAGGAACCAGCCCAGCACGTCGCTCGGGTCGGTGGCGTTGCCCCGGGTGCCGCCCAGGTCGGCGTAGAGCTGCCCGTCCGGGAAATCGCCCCGGCACAGGTGCGCGGCCCGCAGCGCCAGCGCCGTCTTGCCGACGCCGGCCATCCCGGTCAGCAGGGCCCGCGGAGGCGCGGCCGACGACGGCTCGGCCAGCAGCCCGGTCAGTTCCCGCAGCTCCTGGCCCCGGCCGCAGAAGTCCTGCGCGCCGGGTGGCAGCATCGCCGGACGTACGTCCCGCCAGCCCGGCTCGGCCCGCGGTGCCACCTCGGCGGCGGGCGGAGCGGACCCGGCGAGCACCGCCCGGTACGCCTCGACCAGCGCGGGGCCCGGGTCGACCCCCAGCTCGTCGGCGAGCACCCGACGGCCCTCGTGGTAGACGGCCAGCGCGTCGGCCTGGCGGTCGCACCGCAACAGAGCGGTCATCAGCTGGCTGCGCAACCGCTCGTGCAGCGGCTGACCGGCGACCAGGTCGGTCAGCTCCAGCACCAGCTCGGCCTGCCGGCCCAGCATCAGGTCGGCCTCGATCCGGTGCTCCAGGGCCGCCGTCCGCAGCTCGCTCATCCGATGCGCCTCGGCCTCGACCAGGTGGTCGGTGACGTTGGCGAGCGTCGTACCGCGCCACAACGCCAGCGCCTCGTGCAGCCACTGCGCGGCCTCCTCGTGCCGGCCGCCGCGCAGCGCGTCCCGGCCCAGCCCGGCCAGCCGCTCGAACTCTTCGATGTCGAGCCGGCTGCCACCGATCCGGATGACGTACCCGGACCACTGCCGGACGATCTCCACCCCGTCGCCGAGGTACCTGCGCAGGCGGGAGACGTAGTTGTAGAGCTGGGCGGCGAAGGTCGCCGGCGGGTGCTCGCCCCAGAGCAGCTGGCAGAGCTGGGCGTCGGACACCGTCCGCCCCCTGGCGAGCAACAGCGCGGCCAGGACGGTGCGCTGCTTGGCGCCGTCCAGCGGGACCTCGCTGCCGCCGCGCCAGGCGCTCACCGGCCCCAGTACGCGAAACTCCACGGTCGCTCCGATCGGGTCGGGCCGATTGACAGGTCGGAGACTCAACCAACATCGCGCGCCGACGCATCTGTGCGGTACACCCAAATTCCGCCGCCCGGCCCGCCGCCGGCCGCCCGCCGCGTCGCCGCGCCACCGACACCCGGCACCGCCGCACCCGTCTCCGGCCGGGCACGGCGGCGATCGGCCTCTCAGAGCCGGTTACGCGGGCCGCGCCGGGGGTGCCCCGTCCCGGCCGGCGACCAGCCGGGACGGCGAGAATTTGGGTGGATCCCACGCATGAGTTCGCCGCCGACCCTTGGCACCCTCTATCCGGTGAACACCACGACGGCCGACGGCCCGCACAGCCTCGCCCCGACCGAGCCGGACCTGCTCGGTCCGGGCTGGTGGGCGCGCGGCCTGGCCCTGCACGAGCGGGTGGCCGCGGGCTGCGGCACCGACCCGGTCGGCGGCGCCCGGCTCGACCACGCCCGGCAGCGGCTGGACCGGTGGCGGGCCGAGCACGGTCCCGCGCTGGACGTCCGGCTGGGCGAACTGGCCGTCGACGAGAACCGGCTGCTCGCGCTCCTGGCCGAGGATGACGCGCAGATCGCCGCGCGGCTCGACCCGCCGTCCTGGGTGGCGCCGGTCGAGTCCGCGGTACGCGCCGCCGCGCCGCTCCCCCCGTCGACGCCGGTCCCGACGGACTGGCGGGCGGCGTTCGCCCTGCCGTTGCGCCCGCTGGTCGACCACGCGACGGCCCGCTTCCGCCGGGACGCCGGCCGGGTGGTGACCGACGCCCAGGTCGACCTGCCCGCGCTGGCCTCCGCGCTGGGCGCCACCCTGGACCGGCAACTGGGCGGCCTGGCCGCCCGCACCCTCGTCGCCGAGCTGCACCGCCAGCGGGCCGCCGGTCGGCTGACCGGCACCGACGGCCACGCCCGGTTCGCCGACTTCGTCCGCCGGCTGAGCGCCCCGGCCGGGCTGGCCGCGCTGTTCGCCGACCATCCGGTCCTGGCGCGGCTGCTCGGGCAGGCCGCCACCCAGGCCGCCGATGCCATGCTGGAGCTGGTGACCCGGTACGCCGCCGACCGGGCCTGTCTGGTGGACGCCCTGCTCGACGGCGCCGACCCCGGTCCGCTGGTGGCGGTCGAGGACAAGCAGGGCGACGCGCACGGCGGCGGGCGGACCACGACCATCGTCCGGTTCGCCGACGGCAGGCGGCTGGTCTACAAGCCCCGCGACCTGAGCCCGGACGTCCGGCTGCGGGCCTTCGTGGACTGGCTGAACCGGGTGGTGCCCACCGTCGGTCTCCGCGGGGTGGCCTGCCTGGCCCGCGCCGAGCACGGCTGGACCGAGTTCGTGGCCGCGGCCCCGCTCACCGACCCGGACGGCGCGCACCGGTTCTACCGGCGGCAGGGCGCGCTGCTGGCGCTCGCCCACGCGCTGAACACCACCGACCTGCACTACGAGAACCTGATCGCCAGTGCGGAGGATCCCGTGCTGGTCGACGCCGAGACCCTGTTCCGTCCGCTCTGGGGGCCGCCGGTCGACAGCGGAGACCCGGCGGCCGACCTGCTCGTCGCCTCGGTGCACCGGACCGCGCTGCTGCCGCTGATCGTCGTCGGCGAACAGGGCATCATGGACCTCTCCGGCTCCGGCGGTGACCCGGGACGGCCGAGTCCGGCCAGCCGGGTCGACTGGGCGGACCCGGGCACCGACCGGATGCGCCTGGTCCGCCGCGCGGTCGCCTTCGACGGTGCGCTGAACCAGCCCCGGCTCGGCGACCGGGTGGTCGCCCCGGAGGGCCACGAGGCGGCCATGCTGGAGGGCTTCCGGCTCGGCTACGACGCGATCGAGGCGCACCGTGAGGAGTTCGGCGGGCTGGTCGAGGCGTCGTCGGCGATGACGGTGCGGCTCGTCGTCCGCCCCACCTGGACCTACCGGATGCTGCTCGACGAGGCCACCCACCCGGACCTGCTCCGCGACGGCCTGGAGCGGGACCGGTTCCTCGGGCTGCTCCACGGCCGGACCCAGGCCCCCGGCGACCCGGTGTTCGCGCGCCACGACATCGTCGCGCTGTGGCGCGGCGACGTCCCCTACTTCCATGCCCGGGCCGACAGCCATCACCTGCTGGCCGACGGCGAGCCGACCGCGGTGCCGCTGCGCCGCAGCGGCGTCGAGGCGGCGCTGGACCGGATCGCCGGGCTCGGCGAGGCCGACCGGCAGGACCAGGAGTGGGTCATCGCGGCCAGCCTGGCCACCCGCCGGCCGGTGGCCGGGCACCGGGACGGCGCCCCGATGCCGGGGCCGCTGCACGGCACGGCGGCCCCGCCCGAACGGCTGGTCGCGGCGGCGTGCGCGATCGCCGACCAGCTCGTGGCCCGGGGCGTACCCGGCCGGGAGCGGGTGAACTGGCTCGGCCTGGAACTGGTCGACGACCGGCAGTGGCTGCTGCTGCCGATGGGAGCCGGGCTGGCCAACGGGTACCTCGGGGTCGCGCTCTTCCTCGGCCAGCTCGCCCGGATCAGCGGCGTGGCCCGCTACGGCGAGGTGGCCCGCCGGGCGGTCGCCGCGGCGCCCCGGCTGCTCGACCTGCTCTCGGGCCGGCCGGAGCTGATCACGGCGGTCGGCTGCGGCGGCCTGCACGGTCTCGGCGGGCTGGCCTACGGGCTGGCCCGGCTGGCCGTCCTGCTCGACGACCCGGAGATCGGCCGATGGGCGGGCACGGCGGTCGAGCTGGCCGAGGTGGCCGTCGCGGGCCCGGCCGGCGACGACTGGGCGACCGGCCGGGCCGGCTGCCTGGCCGCGATGTCCTCGATCCACGCCGAGCTGGGCCTCGACCGGGCGGCGGCGCTGGCCGAGGTCTGCGCCGAGCGGCTGGCCGATGCGGTGGGCGGGTCCGCCGGCCCGCCGGGCTTCGCCGACGGCTCGGCCGGGATCGCGTACGCCCTGCGCCGGTTCGCCGGCACGAGCGGCGGATCCGCCCGGCACGCGGACGCCGGCCGCCGGGCACTGCGGCAGGCCGAGGGCGCCCCGACCAGTTCGGCAGGGTGGTGCGGCGGCACCGCCGGCCTGGCGCTCGCACTCGCCGGATCCGAGCGGTCGCCCGGCGGGGACGACACCGCGGACCCGGAGGGACCGGCCCGCCTCGTCCGGCAGCTCGCCGACCGGCCCCCCGCCCAGGACCTGAGCCTGTGCCACGGCGAGTCGGGAATCGCCGAGGCCCTGACCGTCCTGGCCGCCGGGCCTGCCGGGCCGGCGGCGACCGCCGCGCTGCGCCGGCGGGCCACGTTGATCCTGGACACGTTGCAGTGGCACACCCGTTACTGCGGTACGCCCGGTGGGGTGCTCACCCCCGGCCTGCTGACCGGGCTCGCCGGCATCGGGTACGGCCTGCTGCGCTTCGGCCTGGCCGAGCGGGTGCCGTCCGTGCTGCTCCTGGAACCGACCCCACGGCCGACCGGAACCGGCTGGCCGTCGTCCACCAACCCTTTCATCTGAGGAGAGAAGAACATCATGTCCGAGAAGCTCGCCGCCGACGTTTTCGCCACCGACGACACCGCCGACGCGCGCCCGGTCGGGGCGCCGCGGACCAGCCCGGTGGTGGCCTTCGGGCTGCGTACGGCGGCCCTGGCCGGCCTGGCCATCCCGGTGGGTCTGCTGGTGGGGCGCCTGGTCGCCGGAGACGTCGGAGAGGGCGTCGACCTGAACGCCGCCCCGCTCACCACCTGCTGCCCCACCTTCCGCATGTGACGGGACGGGGGGGGCGGGAACGGTACGGTCAGCGCGGCGGTCCGTCCGGTCGGCCGAGACAGTCCACCGTGGTCGGTGGGCTCTTCGGCCGAGCCTGGTTAACGCCGGACCGCCTCGCTATCGTTCCTGTCGTGCACTGCCGATCCCGAATCATCGTGGGCCGTGACGCGGAGCTCGGCACGTTACGGGACATGCTGGAGGCGGCCCGCGCCGGGAACGGCGGGGCCGTCTTCCTCGTCGGGGAGGCCGGCATCGGCAAGTCGCGGCTGGCCGCGGCGGCGGTCGAGCTGGGCTACACCGCCGAGATGAGCCTGCTGCGCGGGCGCGGCAGCACGCTCGGCGCCGGGGTGCCGTTGCGGCCGCTCACCGAGGCGGTGCTCTCCCTGCTCCGCTCCACGCCGGTGGACGTCGCCGCGCTCGGCCCGTACGGTCCGGTGCTCGGGCGGCTCGTGCCGGACTGGGGCACACCCCCGACCGGCCAGGAGGGCGGGTCGGTGGTGATCCTCGCCGAGGCCGTGCTCCGGTTGACCGGTCTGGCAGGCCGGGACCGCGGGTGCCTGATGGTCCTGGACGACCTGCAGGACGCCGACGCCGAGACGCTCATGGTTGTCGAATACCTCATCGACAACCTCGACCAGCAGCCGACCCTGCTGCTGGGCACCATCCGGGCCGACGACTCGCCGGCGCTCGAGGTGGCCCGGGCGGCGGCCCGGCGCGGGCGGTGCACCCTGATCGCGCTGGACCGGCTCGGCTCGGACGACCTGCCCGCGATGGCCGGCTCCTGCCTCGGCGTGGCGGGCGAGGAGCTGCCGGCGGCCGCGACCGAGCTGCTCTGGGGCAGCAGCGGCGGCAACCCGTTCCTCATCGAGGAGATCCTCGCCGCCATGGTGGAGAACGGGCTGCTGCTGCCTGGGGCCCAGGGCTGGCAGCTCGCGCCGCAGCCGCCCGCCACACTGCCGGCCGCCTTCACCCGCAGCATGGCCCACCGGATCGAGAAGCTGGGCCCCCAGGCCCGGCAGCTGTTGTCCTGCGGCGCCCTGATGGGGCAGCGGTTCCCGGTGGCCGTGGTGCAGACGGCCACCGGCCTGAGCGACCGCGACCTGCTCAACCACTTGCACGGCGACCTGGTGGCCCAGTTGGTGATGCCGGACGACCAACTGACCGACTGGTATGCCTTCCGGCACCGGGTCACCCAGGAGTCGCTGCTCGCGCTGGTCGAGCCGGCCGACCGAATGGAGTTGGCCCGCACCGTCGCCGACGCCGTGGCGAAGGTCCACCCGGACCTGCCCGGTGAGTGGTGTCAGATCTCCGCCACCCTGCACCTGGACGCCGGCGACACGGCGACGGCCGGCCGGCTGTTCGCCGAGGCCGGGCGGCGGGCCCTGGCGCAGGGCGCCCCCACCTCGGCCGTCGCCCTGCTCGACCAGGCCTGGGAGTTGCAGGCCGACGGGACGGCCGAGGCCCGGGCTGACACGCTGGAGACCCTGTTGCAGGCCCTCGGCGAGGCGGGGCTGGTGAAGCGGGCGCTCCACCTCGTCAACAGTCCCGACCAGGTGGCCGGGCTCGACCCGCGACGGCGGGCCCAGCTGCACACCCGGTTGGCGTGGACCGCGGTGGTGGCCGGCCAGCTCACCGACGCGTCGGCCCAGGTGGAGATCGCCCGCGAGCTGCTCGGCGCGGACGCCCCGGCGGAGGACACGGCCCCGGTCGACATCGTCGCCGCGCACCTGGCCCTGGACACTCCGGGGCAGGACCAGATGGCGGTCGCCGAGACCCTGGCCCGCCGGGCCGCCACGATCGGTGCGGCGGTTCCCCTGCCGGTGGTGGCCTGCCAGGCATGGCAACTGCTCGGCGCGTTGGTCCGGCACCGCGACCCGGCCGAGGCCACCCGCTGCCTGGAGCAGGCGCGGTCGATCGCCGCCGAGCACGACCTGCCGATCTGGGAGGTGCACGCGCTGATCCGGCTGGGCAACGACGACGCGTTGCGGCACGGCACGCTGGACCGGCTGGAAGAGGCGCGGGAACGGGCTCGGCAGACCGGCGCGGTGACCGCCCGCCAGCAGGCCGAGGCGAGCATCGCGCTGCATCTGATCATGCGGGGCGACTACCTGTCGGCACGGGACCTGATCGACCAGGTGCTGACCGCGACGACCCGCCTCAAGCTGATCGAGACCACCCAGTACGCCCTGTTGCTCCGCGCGGTGCTCGGCGCCCATCAGGGCCGGCGGGCTGAGATGGAGCACGCGCTCGTCGAGTTCCGGCGCTGGGACGGCGACGAAGGCCTGCACGCGCAGCGGGTGCACGGGCTGGCGGGGACGTTCTGCGCGCT
The DNA here is from genome assembly GCF_043205005.1 of Micromonospora sp. NPDC047620. NCBI lineage: Bacteria > Bacillati > Actinomycetota > Actinomycetes > Micromonosporales > Micromonosporaceae > Micromonospora > Micromonospora sp. NPDC047620. The sequence continues at coordinate 25,425 of NZ_JBIDDG010000019.1, forward strand.
GCTGGAGGAGGACCGCCCGCGGGCCCTGGCCGAGTTGTCCCGGGCGGTCGAGGCCGAGGAGACCAGCCCCACCGTGTTCCACCTGGGCGGGCGGCTCGGCCTCCAGTTGCTGCTCAGGGCGATGGCCGGCGAGATCGACTGGGAGGCGTACCAGGCGGTCACCGGCACACCGGCGAGCCGGCTGCGCTGGGACCGCCAGTTCGCGCTCTTCGCCCGGGCGGTCCTGCTCGGCCGCTCCGGCCAGCACGAGGCGGCCACGGCGACGGTGGCCGAGGCGGTGCAGGTCGGCGATCTCTACGCGATGGGGCGACACCTCGCCCTGCGCCTGGTCGCCGAGGCCGCGCTCGCCGACGGTTGGGGCACCCCGGTGGAGTGGCTGCGCGCCGCGGAGGACTACTTCCACCAGGCGGACGTCGCTCCGGTGGCCGGCGCCTGTCGTACGCTGCTGCGTCAGGCCGGCGCCCGGGTGGCGCAGCGGCGGCGCGGCGCGGCGGAGATCCCACCCGCGTTGCGGACCACGGGCGTGACGGTACGCGAGTTCGAGGTGCTGCGGCTGCTGACCGGCCGGCTGAGCAACCGCGAGATCGCCGAGCGGCTGCACCTGTCGCCCCGTACTGTCGAGCGGCACGTCTCCAGTCTGATCACCAAGACCGGGCTGCCGAACCGGATCGCGCTGAGCGACTTCGCCGCCGGCGCTCAGGAGGAGTGGACGGTGCGGCCGGTCAACTGACGGTCGCCGCCCACGCCTTCTTGGCGTTCTTCCAGGTCGGAGAGTTGACCTCGTCCCAGGCGCGGTGGCGCAACTCCTCCAGGACCTCCGCCGGCACCAGGGTGCCCGTCATGTTGGCCCGGTAGATGTTCATCGTGTCCGGGTCGAAGTCGGGGCTGATGTGGCCGCCCGCGATCGCCATGTCGAACAACGGCGCGCCGGGCAGCGGTACGACGAGGAAGAAGTTCGCGGCGTCCAGCCCGTAGGAGACGTGCTCCTTGGCGAGTTGGATGGTCGTCTCGATCTCCTCCAGCGTCTCGTCCGGGTAGCCCATCATGTAGTTGCCGTAGATCTGGAAGCCGTACTCCTTCATGGCGACGATCAGCCCGGGCAGGTCGGCCTTCTCGATGTTGAGCTTGTTGCTCGCGTACTTGCGGATGATCCGCAGGTTGCCCGACTCGAAGGGCATGTTGATCTGCGTGAAGCCCGCGTCGGCCATCGCCTCCAGGACCTCGTGGTCGGGCTTCCAGCGCTTGAGCAGGTGGATGAGGTTGATGCCGTTGAGGTCGCAGATCGTCACGCCCGCGCCCTGGATCTTCTTGAGCAGCCGGAGGCCGCGCCGCTTGTCGCCCAGGAGCGAGTCGTCCTCGATGAACACGTTGTCGACGCCCAGGTTCTTCAGCGTCTCGATCTCCGCCAGCACCCGGTCGTCCGACTTGACGCGGAACTTGCCGATCGGGCCGCTGGGGCTCCCCTCCTGCTCGCCGGCGATGTGGCAGTACGCGCAGTGGAACGGGCAGCCGAGCGACGTCATCATGGTCGCGTACCGCAGCTCGGCGCCGGGCTCGAAGAGGCCGGAGTGCGGCCGGGCGATGGTCCAGTACCGCTCGTTGGGCAGCAGGTCCCAGGCCGGCATGGGCAGGGTGTCCAGGTCCCACACGACGTCCTGCGCCCGCGCGGGGTTCATCCGGATCCGGCCGTCGTCGAGGAAGGCGACGCCGTGGATGTCGGCGAAGTTCGGGTGCGCCGACCGTCGTACGGCCTCGACGATGTCGATGATCGTGTGCTCGGCCTCGGACAGGCAGACCACGTCGAAGCCCGCCCCGAAGAACTGCGGCAGCCGCGACCGCGCGTTGACCCCGCCGGTGACGAGGAGCTTCTCCGGGTAGGCCGCCCGGATGAGCCGCGCGCAGTGCAGGACCATCGTCTCCTGGTCGGTGAAGATCGAGGTGATGCCGACGATGTCGTGGTCCCTCACCACCTCGAGGATCCGCTCGTCGCTGACGCCGGTGCGGAGGAAACCGCTGGGCAGCGGCGTGGGGTTGGCGAAGATCTCGTCGAGCGGGTCGGCGCCCTCGCCGACGCAGGCGTCGAAGACGCGGACGTGCACGCCGTGCTCCCGCAGGGCTCCGCCCAGGTTCGGGTACGCGAGCGATCCGTTCGGCTTGCACACCGTGCCGGGGGCGGTCTGGTTCGGCGGGTACAGCAGCAGCACGCTGACGTCACGAAGACCCATGGCAAAATACTACCTAGTTTTGAAGTGGAAACAAGGACCACGATGGCGCAGACCGACATCGGCATCGATATGTCAAGTGGACGGTCCGCGCCCTCGCGGGCCGGCGGACAGGCGGCACCCACCCACGGGCGGTCGCCTGCCACGCACACCGGGGACGGCCCGGCCACGCACACGGGACGGCAGCCGGCCACGCCGCCCGGTCACGACGCCGGCCCGCCGGGCGGCGGGGACGGGGAAGGTCAGGGCGCGACCCGCTCCAGGTACGCCTCGACCTCGTCCGCCGCCCGGGCCGGCCCACCGGCGGCAAGGATGTCGCGCCGCATCTCGCGGACGCGCTCCCGGACGGCGGAGTCGGCCGCGAGCCGTTCCACGGCCTCGCGGATGCTGGCCGGCTCGAGCTGGTCCGGCCGCAGAACGGAGCCCAGGCCCAACTCGATGACGCGCTCCGCGGACGGGGCGGCCTCGGTCGCGAAGTGCGGCACGAGCACCAGGGGGACGCCCGCGGCGAAGGCCTCCAGCACGGCTCCGGTGGTGCCGTGCGTCAGGCACGCCGTCGCGTGCGCGAGCACGGAGTGGAACGGGATCCACTGGTGCGCCTCGACGTTGGGCGGCAGGGGGCCCAGCACCGCCGGGTCGAGGAAGCCGCCGATCGCCATGACCACGTGCCAGGGGGTGTCGGCGAAGGCCTGCGCGCAGGCGCGGAAGAACTCCGGGTGCTCGTTGAACTGGTTGCCGAGCGAGACGAGCAGCACCGGCGCGTCCGGCCGCGGGGGCTGCCAGCCGGGCTGGCCGTCACGGCCGGTGAGGGTGGGCCCGACGAACGCGAACCGCTCGTCGAAGGTCTCGGCGAAGGGCTGGAACAGCTTCGGCAGGAAGACGATGGTGAGGCCCTCGATCTCGTCCCAGTACTCCTTGACCGGGGTGTCGACGCCGTACTGCCCGAGCAGGTCGACCAGCACCGAGTGCACGGCCTCCACGTCGGCCGGGTGGCGTTGGCCGTTGCTCTTCCACAGCTCCTTGAACAGCGAGTAGTGCTCGTTCGCGGCGAAGCCGCCGGTGAGGCGTACGGCCGGCCGGTTCCACCGGGTGGCCAGGAGCCGCCCCGCGATGAACGGGAACACGTCGTAGACGACGAGGTCGGGCGGGTTGTCCCCCAGCGCCTCCTCGGCGGCCCGCAGGATGGCCACGTTCTCCCGGACGTACACCAGGTGCAGCTGCGTCTCGGCGTCCTCCTGCTTGACGACCTCGGGCACGTGGAAGGTGTCGAACTCGGACTTGTACAGCGCGACCTCGGCGCCGGCGGCCTTGACCTCGTCGGCGAACAACGGGGTCGTCACGTACGTGATCCGGTGCCCCCGCCGGGCCAGCTCGCTGACGAGGCCGAGCGACGGGTAGACGTGACCGTGCCCCTGGACGTTGGCGAAGAGGATGTGACGCTGGCGCATGGGCTCACTCCCGGCTGGTCGTCTCGGCGTTGTCAACGCGGCGCGTGCGCGCGGAGCGGTGGCTCCGCTGGGATCTGGCCGCGCCCGCCGACAAGGGCGACGACGGCGCGACGAGGAGCCAAGGCTTTAAACATATATAGCACAATGGATCGAGGCGTCGCTATGTCGGAAGATCCGGCGACGGCCGCGCGTGCCGTCGGCCCGTTGCGCTGCCGGGCAAGGGCTCCGCCGGTGGAGCGCCGGGGCGTCGGCGGTGGGCAGGGCGGGCGGTGGAGCGCCGGATCCCGTCGGCGGTGGGGCCGGCCGCCGGGGCGGCCGGCCCGGTGGTTCAGCCGAGGGCGGGCGCCCCGGACGGCTCCGGCAGCACGGCGAGCAGCTCCGCGACGGCGGCGGTCATGGCCTCCCGGCCGGCGCTCAGGTAGCGCCGGGGGTCGACCGAGCCGTCCGTGGCGAGCGCGGCCCGGACCGCGCCGGTGAACGCCACGTTGAGTGCGGTCCCGACGTTGACCTTGACGATGCCGTTGCCGACCCCGGCCCGCAGCTCCCCGAAGGGCACGCCGGACGACCCGTGCAGGACCAGCGGCACCGGCACGGCCTCGCGCAGCGCCACGATCAGCTCCTGGTCCAGGGTCGCCGTCCGGGTGGTCATCGTGTGCGAGCTGCCGACGGCGACGGCGAGCGCGTCGACGCCCGTCTCCGCCACGTAGCGCGCCGCCTCCTCCGGGTCGGTGCGGACGCCGGCGAGGTGGGCACTGGCCGGCGCTCCCGGCTTGCCGCCGACGTGGCCCAGCTCCGCCTCCAGCCACAGGCCCTGCTCGCGGGCCCAGTCCGCCGCGGCGCGGGTGGCCGCGACGTTCTGGTCGTACGGCAGCGCGCCGGCGTCGAACATCACCGAGCTGAATCCGGCGTCCGCCGCCTGGCGCAGCAGCGTGACGTCCTCCACGTGGTCGAGGTGCAGGCCGAGCGGGACCGGGCAGAGGCGCGCGACCTCGGCCGCCGCGGCGGCGATCGGCAGCACGCCGGCGTGGTAACGCACCGCGTTCTGGCTGATCTGCAGGATCGCCGGGCGGTCGGCGGCGGCAGCGCCGGCGGCGATCGCCTGGGCGTGTTCGAGCGTGATGACGTTGAAGGCCAGCACGGCGGTGCCGGCGGCGCGGGCGGCGGCGACCAGTTCAGCGGTGGCGGCGAGCGGCATCGGTGACCTCCTCGACGGTGACGTGGGTGAGCAGCCGGTCCGCCGTGGGGGCGTCGAAGTCCCCGGCGTACGGCGAGACGACGGCCGCGGCCGAGATCGCGGCGGCCCGGGCGAGGGTGCGCGGCCACGGCTGCCCGGTGGCGAGTCCCTGGGCGAGGACGGCGGCCAGGGCGTCGCCCGCGCCGGTGGGGTTGCCGAGCAGGGTCTCCGGCGCGCGCACCTCGTACGCGGTCCCGCCGGCCACGGCGACGAAGCCCTGGGCGCCGCGGGAGACCACCGAGGCCCCGGCTCCCAGGTCGCCCAGCCGGTACGCGGCGGAGACCGCCTCCGCCCGGGTGCGGGGTGCGGCCCCGACGATGTCGGCGATCTCGTCCGCGTTGGGCTTGACCACGTCGGGGCGTGCGGTGAGCGCGTGGTGCAGCGCGGCCCCCGCCGCGTCGACCAGCACGGCCGCCCCCGCCGAGTGGGCCGCGACGGTGAGGTCGCGGTACGCGGTGACCGGCACGCCGGGCGGGCAACTGCCCGAAAGCACCACGACCGCCGCGGACGCGACGGCGGCGTCGAAGCGTTCGGTGAAGGCGCCCCACTCGGCCGCCGTGACGAGGGGGCCCGGTTCGTTCAGGACGGTCGCCGCTTTCGGGGACACCACGGTGACCGTGCGCCGGGACTCGCCGCCGACGGTGGTGAGGTCGGCCGGGATGCCGGCGTCGCGTAGCTCCTCCCGGATGGTCTCGCCGGTCGTGCCGCCGGCCAGGCCCAACAGTCGGGTCCGGGCGCCGAGCAGGGACAGCACGCGCGCCACGTTCACCCCCTTGCCCCCGGCCCGGCACCGCGTCGTGGTGACCCGGTGCGAGGTGCCGGGAACGAGATCGGGCACCGTGTAGGTGACGTCGATCGCCGGGTTGGGACACACCGCGAGGATCACGGTCGGCTCGCGGTCGCCGGCAGCACGACCGACCGGGTGAGGTGGCGCGGCCGGTCCGGGTCGAGGCCCTTGCGGTCGGCGACCGCGACGGCGAGCCGCTGCGCGGCGACCAGCTGCGCCATCGGGTCCGCCGGGGACTGGACGACCGTGGCGCCGGTGGCAGCCACGTCCTCCCGCAGGCCGTCCGGCGCCGGCCCGAGGATCCACACCGCCGACTGCGCGTCGGCGACGCTGATGGGACCGTGCCGGTACTCCATCGCGGGGTACGACTCCGCCCACGCCTGCGCGGCCTCGCGCAGCTTCAGGGCCGCCTCGTGCGCCAGCCCGACCGACCAGCCGGTGCCGAGGAAGGTGAACTGCCGGCGGTCGAGCAGCGCCGGGTCGACGGGGGTGGCCAGGACCGCGCGGGCGTCGTCGACCGCGGTGCCCAGTCCGGCGCCGACGGCGCAGCGCCACAGCGCGAGCGCCGTCGTGGCGAACCGGGTCTGCACGACCGACCGCTCGTCGGCGAAGTCCAGCACCACGGACCGGTCGGCCAGCCGCGTGGCAGCCTCGTCGGGGACGGCGGTGACGACGGTGGACCGCTGGCCGGCGGGGAGGTCGGCGAGCAGGCGGAGCACCTCGGTGGTGGTCCCGGAGCGGGTCAGGGCGACGACGCGGTCGTAGCGGCGGTGGTGCGGGAACTGCGAGGCCGCGAAGGCGTCGGTCTCGCCGCCGGCGGACTCCCGCAGCGCGGCGAAGCACTGCGCCATGAACAGCGACGTGCCGCACCCGACGACGGCGACCCGCTCACCGGGTGCGGGCAGCGCCGCGGTCACGGCCGACGACCGGGCCAGGCTCTCGGCTCGCGACCACAGCGCGGGCTGCGACGTGATCTCCTCGGTGATGTACGCCATCGACTGTCACCTCATGCAATAAGTGTGCCGTAAAATTGCAACTTGTTGCAGGACGCTACGACGACGGGTCGCACCGGTCAAGGTGGGCCGGGCACCACGGGCGAGCCGATAGGGTTACCCGCCGGGTGTGTCCAGGGACCGGAGTGCGCGACGATGAACCGCTACGAACGGTGGAACAAGCTGCTCGAGATGCTGGCCGAGCAGGGCCAGCTGGACATCGAGACGACCGCCGCCGCGCTGCGGGTCAGCGGCGCGACGGTGCGCCGTGACTTCGACGAGCTCGCCGCCCAGCAGCTGGTCACCCGGACCAGGGGCGGCGCCGCCGCGAGCAACGTGGCCTACGACCTGCCGCTGCGCTACAAGGCGGGCCGGCACGCACCGGAGAAGCAGCGCATCGGCGAGGCCGCCGCCGCGATGATCGCCCCGCACTCCACCGTCGGCATCAACGGCGGCACCACCGCAACCGAGGTCGCCCGCGCCCTGGCGCTGCGCGCCGACCTGGCCGCCGACAGCCGCGCACCGGCGCTGACGGTGGTCACCAACGCGCTCAACATCGCCAACGAGCTCATCGTCCGCCCGCACATCCGGGTCGTCCTTACGGGAGGGACGGCCCGGCCCCACTCGTACGAGCTGGTCGGTCCCATCGCCGCGACGATGCTCGACGGGGTGGCGTTGGACGTCGCGGTGATCGGGGTGGACGCGATCGACCACCGGCACGGGGCGAGCGCGCACCACGACGGCGAGGCGGCCGTCAACCACACCATGCTGGCCACCGCGACCCGCGCGATCGTGGTGGCGGACGGCTCGAAGCTGGGCCGTCGCGCGTTCGCGCGCATCTGCACCGTCGGCGAGATCGACACGCTGGTCACCGACACCGGCGCGGACGACGAGCAGGCGGCACTCCTGGCCCAGGCCGGAGTGACCGTGGTGCGGGCCTGACCGGCCGCGTCACCCGGCGTGCGCCGGCCCTGTCACCCACTCCCGGCGAGCGCCTCACCCAGCGGGGTGCGCCGGTAGAGCACCGTGCGGCCGGTGCGGGCACGGGCAACCAGCCCCGCGTCGCGCAGCACCGCCAGATGACCGCCCACCCCGCCCAGGCTGGCCCCGAGCTGGGCGGCGAGCTGGCTGGTGGTGGCGGGCGCGGCAAGCGCCCGCAGCACCGCCGCCCGCCCCTGTCCGACCAGCCGGTCCAGCGCGTCCTCCGGCCGGCCCGGGTCGGGCGGCCCCAGCAGTTCCGCCACCCCAGAGGCTCGGTAGACGACGGCGAACGGCCACGGCGGGTCGACGTAGGTGATCATGGTGCCGAAGACCGTGGGGACGAAGAGCAGGCCCCGCCCGTCGAGTCGGCGGACGTCCGGGTCGCCGTCGGAGACCTCGATCGCCCCGACGGCCCCGCCGGGCGCCCACCGCAGCCGGGGGTCCAGGTCGGCGACAGCCGCCCCCCAGCCGTACGCGAGGAGCCGGCCGGCCCGGTGCAGCAGGTCCCGTTCGAGGACTGCGCGCAGGCGGGGCCAGTCCGGCTCGACCAGGGTCGCCCAGGCGGCCTCGATCGCGTCCGCGAGCAGCTCCACCACGTGGGGCGAGTCGTAGATCCGGCGAGCGTACGCCGGTGGGGTGCCGCGTGGACCGGCGAGGTTGCGGGCCAGTTCGCCGCGGGCCTGCGCGAGCGGGGTCGCCCGTACCACGGCCAACTCCTCGGCGAAGTCCCGCCCGGTGCCGTCCGGTGGTGGCTGGATGAAGTCCGCGTTGTAGCCGCCCCGGCGCAGCAACGCCAGCAGCGCGCCCACCGCCGGCAGTTCCCGCCGCAGCCGCTGGTACCCCGGTCGCGCCCGGGCCACCCACGGCGCCAGCACGGAGGCGGGGTTCTGCCCGGCGCAGAGCCGCAGCGCGGCCACCGCCTCACCCAGCGGGGAAATGGCGTAGCGGCTCGCCGCGACGTCGGCCAGGGTCACCTCGATCCGCACATCGCACCTTTCGTCGGACAGCGAAAGGATAGGCCGACCACCGGAACGGCCCGCACGATGCCCGGATGACCGCCACCTCCACCAGAGCCGGCGCCGGGCGGCCCGCCGCCTACCGGGACGCCTTCGCCGTCGCCGAGTTCCGGGTGCTCCTCGGCAGCTTCGGCGTGTTCATGATCGGCGAGACGGTGAAGATGCTCGCCCTGTCCGTGCTCGTCTACGAGCGCACCGGCTCGGGGCTGCTCGCCGCCCTGGCGTACGTGACCGGGTTCCTGCCCCACGCGCTGGGTGGGCTGTTCATGCTCGCGCTCGCCGACCGGTGGCCTCCGCGCGCGGTGATCGTCGGGTACGACCTGCTCCGGCTCGCCCTGGTGGTGGTCCTCGCCCTCGGCGCGCTCTCCCCGGCAGGCATGCTGGTCCTGGCCGCGGCCGTCGGCCTGCTGGCCCCGGTCGGCAGCGCCGCGCGCACGGCGCTGCTGCCGGAGGTGCTGCCGGGCGACGCGTACGTGCTCGGGCGGTCCCTGCTCACCGTCGCGGCGGGCGGCACCCAGGTGGCCGGGTTCGCCCTCGGCGGGCTCCTGCTCGGCTGGATCGGCCCGTACGGCGCGCTGTGGGTGGCCGCCGCGACGTGTGCCGTCTCGGCCCTGCTCGTCCGCGCCGGGCTCGCGGCGCGACCGCCCCGCGCGGGGCGGGACGGTTCCGGGGCGGTCCGGGAGACCTGGCGGGTCAACCGGGCGCTGCTCGCCGACCGGCGGATCCGCGGGCTGCTGCTGGCGCAGTGGGTGCCCGGCTCGCTGCTGGTCGGGGCGGAGGGCGTCGCCGTGCCGTACGCCGCCGGTCTCGGTCCGGACGCCAGCGCGGGCGTGCTGTTGATGGCCGCCGCGTCCGGGATGCTCCTCGGGAACCTGTTGGTCGGGCGGTTCGTCGCCCCCGCCCGCCGGGAGGCGTGGACACCCTGGCTCGCGCTGCTGCTCGGCGTACCCATGCTGGCCTTCGCGGCCCGGCCGGGCCTGTGGCCGGCGGCGGCCCTCTTCGCGGTGGCCACCGCGGGCTTCGCCTACCAGCTCGGTCTGGCCCAGCGCTTCCTCGACGCCGTTCCGGAGGCCCGTCGCGGTCAGGCCTTCGGGCTCCTGAGCGCCGGTCTGATGGCGGCCCAGGGCCTGGCCGCCGCAGCCGGCGGGGCCCTGAGCGACGTGCTCCTTCCGGGCGCGGTGATGGCGCTGGCCGGTGGCGCGTCGCTCGCGGCGACGCTGGCGCTGTGGCGCGTCCTCTCCCCGCCACGATAAGGGTCGACCATCGAGATTGGTCTCTGGCTATACCCGCCCGCGACTGGTAGAAATTTTGCAACGCGGTTCACCCGTTGGCAAAATTCTTCCCCAGAGTGAGGCTTCGATGACGATAAGAAGGATCATGGCGAGCCTCACGGTCGCCATCGTCGGTTCGGTGGGGGCGGTGACCCCGGCCTGGGCGGCCCCCACCGAGGACCGGACCGTCAGCTACCGCGGCTACCGGGTGGCGGTACCCGCCGGCTGGCAGGTCGTCGACCTGGCCGAGGACCCCCACGCCTGCGTCCGGTTCGACCGGCCCACCGTCTACCTGGGCCACCCAGGCGACGAGCCCTGGTGTCCCTCCGGCCTGGTCGGGCGCACGGCGGGACTCGTCATCGAACCGATCGACGCCGTCACCGCCGACCGCCTCACGGCGGACACCGCCGTCACGACGAGCGGCCGGGCGACCGTGGACGCCCCGCTGTCGCGCGACGGCACCATCCAGGTCGCGGTGCGCGACGCCGGCGTCCTCGTCACGGCCGCCCACACGCCGGACACCGAGGCGACGGTCCGCCGCATCCTGGCCTCCGCCAGCATCGGTCGCGGCGCCACGCCGGTGCCCCTGGACCCCGCGCGCACGGCCGCCGCGCCGGCCTCGGTGGCGCCGCTGGCGGCGGCCGGTCCGCAACCGGGCACCTACACCGGCAAGGGCTTCGACACGTGCACCGCCCCGGCCCAGTCGACCATGGACGCGTGGCGCAGCAGCTCGCCGTACCGTGCGGTCGGCATCTACATCAGCGGCGCCAGCCGGTCCTGCACCCAGGCCAACCTGACGGCGACCTGGGTGACCAACCAGACCAACAAGGGCTGGCACCTGATCCCCATCGAGCTGGACTACCAGGCCCCCTGCGGCACCCGCACGCCGAAGATGTCGTACGACCCGGCCACGGCCCGGTCGCAGGGCGCCACCCGGGCGGCCAGCGCGGTGAACGCGGCAAGCGCGCTGGGCATCCCCGCCGGAAGCGTGATCTACAACGACATCGAGCACTACCCGTCGAGCGAGTCGTGCAAGGCGGCGGTGCTCTCGTACCTGTCCGGCTGGACCGAACGGCTCCACCAGCTCGGCTACCTCTCGGGCATGTACTCCAGCGGCTCCTCCGGTGTCCGAGACCTGTGCGCCGCCTACGACGACCCCCGGTACACCCGCGTCGACCACCTCTTCTTCGCCTGGTGGAACGGCGTGGCGGACACCGACGCCGGCAGCTACTGCCCGGACGGGCACTACGCCAACCGTCAGCGGATCCACCAGTACACCGGGGACAGCTACGAGACCTGGGGCGGGGTGCGGATCTACATCGACCGCGACTACCTCGACGTCTCGGCCGGGACCACGCCGCCGCAGGAGTTCAGCGTCACGGTCGACAACACCACCGCGGGTCGGTTCACGGCGAGCGCGAACTGGGGGACCTCGACCTATTCCAGCCAGCGGATCGGTCCCGACTACCGGTTCGCCGACCCGGTCTCCGCCAGCGACGTGGCCTGGTACAAGGCGAACCTGCCCGAGACCGGCGCGTACGAGGTCTCGGTCTGGTACCCCGCCGCCTCCGGCTACAACGACTCGACCCCGTACATCGTGGCCACCACCGGCGGCAACCAGTCGGTACGGGTCAACCAGCGCCTCAACGGCGGCCGGTGGGTGTCGCTCGGCGTGTTCACGCTGGCCGCCGGCGACGGCGACAAGGTCGGCGTGAGCCGGTGGACCAGCGGCACGGGCTACGTCATCGCCGACGCGGTCCGCATCACCCGCGCCTGAGGCAGGTCACGGCGGCCCGCCGGTCCACCGACGCCGTGCCGGTGGACCGGCGGGCCACCTGCCCCGGGACATCGACGCGGCGCCGGCCAACCGGCCGCACGGTCGTAGGTGAGGAAGAGCGCGCCGCCGTCGACTCCGGGAGCCGTGCGGCTTCCCACCGAGCCGTTTCCGCTCGCCTCCGGCCTCCGCAGCGAGCGGCGGGCTTGACCTCAAGCGCGGTTCAGGTCGCAGCATCGTGGACATGGCAGACGGAATCCTCGACGAGGCGTTCGCACGGCTCCAACGCACCGGCCCGGAGCGCGACGGCTGGTTGTCCAACCACGCGCCGATGGCCGCAGAAGCCCTGGTCCGTCACGGTCACGGGGATCTCGTCCACCGGTGGCTGGACGCCTACCTGGACCTCCTGGAGCCGCGACCGAGAGGAATCGCCCCCATCGCCGCCGACGAGTGGCGTGACCCCCTCGGCGATCCCACCCGCACCGGGGACTGGCTCGACTACTTCGACCGCGAGCTGACCCTCGGCCCGTGGCGCGAGGTGCTGGCTCGCTGGTGGCCCCGCCTGCTTCCCGGCATCGCCGCCGGCGCCACCCACGGCGTGATCCGGGTCGGCCATGCCGTCCGCGCCCTGCTCGACGCGCAGACCGGCACACGTGTCGCCGAGCTGGGCCACGGCCTCGCCTACTGGGCCGCCCGATGGCAGCCGCTCGCCCCGCCGGGCGTCGGCCCCTACCCGTTGACCGATCCGCGCTCGGCGCTGGATGCCGTCCCGAGGGTCCCCGACCAACGGTTCGGCATCCGCGCCCGTCTCGCCCAACTCGCCGACCTGCCCGAGTGGCCGGCCGCTGCCGGCGCCGTACCCGGGCGTGCCGAGGATCAGGTTCTCGCACGGCTGGCAGCCGTCGTCGAGGCCGCCGTCACCCGCCATGCCCACCACGGATACGCCAAGCCCGTCATGCTCGTACACGCGGCGACCGCTCCCCACGCGGTCCTGCGGACCCTGCCCGCCCTGCCACCGGCGCTGTGGAGGCCGAGCCTGGCAGCTGCGTGGGCGGCGGCAGCCGCCGTCACCGCCGCGTACTCCCCCGCCGTGGCACGCCGCCCTCCTGATGCAACGCCGGCGACGCAGGCTGCCGAGCTGATGTCCCTGGCCGCCGGTACCGGCGACGCCCACGCGATCAAGTTCGCCGACACGGCCATCGACACGCACGCCCGCACCGGCAACCCCGCGACGATCAGCCTGGCGATCCACTCCGTCCGCCAGATCGCCGCCGACTGAGAACTCCCGGCGCACGTGCCGCCGCGACCTCGACGACGCGACCTGGCTCCGCGCCCGCGCCTGAACCACTGGATTCGATACGTTCCCTGCCGCGCGGAAGCGGCCAATGGGGCTCGACTAGCCCTCCTCAGCGGAGTTGAGTGGCTTGCGCCAGACCGACACGTGGCTCTCGCTGTCGGACGTGAAGGGAGTGCCGTTCCAGTCCGCCACCCGCTGCTCCCGCGCCAAGCCGGCCAACCGCGCCATGAGGTCGCACTCGGCAGGCCAGATGTAGCGGAAGTTGCTGTAGCCGTAGCGCGTGCTCCCGTCGTCCAGCCGCCGGTAGTGGTGAGAGGTCCCCTGCTGCGTGACCATGTCGTAGGTGTCGAAGCCGACGTGCCGGTCGGTCACCTCGAACGGCACCGCCGCCTGCCCCGGCGGGAACCGCCGGATACCCGGCACCCACAGCTCGACGACGAAGCGACCACCCGGCGACAGGTGCCGGGCAGCGTTGCGGAAGCACTGCACCTGCTCGTCCTGGGTGCGCAGGTTGCCGATGCTGTTCCACACGACGTACACGAGCGAGAACTGGCCGGGGACGGTGGTCGTGGCCATGTCACCGACGACGACCGGCAACTCCTCCGCGGGCACCTTGCGCCGCAGCCGGTCGACCATCGGCTGCGACAGCTCGATCCCGGTCACAGAGATGCCTCGGGCGGCGAGCGGGATCGCCACCCGACCCGTGCCGATCGCGAACTCCAGCGCGGGGCCGGAGCCCGCCAGCCGGGCGAGGAAGTCCACGGCGGGGTCGAGCACTTGGGGTGCGAACATCTCGGCCGAGAGGTCGTCGTACCGCTCCGCGGTGTCCTCGTCCCACAGGTCGCTGCTCGTCACGGGCGCGAGCCTGCCCGCCTTCCTGTTATCACGCCACCCATTTTCGAAGGGGCCACGACCACGGCCTCGCAGATGCTGTTCGGATTCACTGACTCAGTCCTCGCCTTCGCGCGGACTGACGTCAACCGAGATGACCATCCCGTGACTTCAGGTGACCGGGTGCTCGATCTGGGATCGTGCCCGCACAAACATGTCGTCCGGATCGCCTGTCTGCGGAAAGCCGATGAAGGCCACTATGCCGATGCTGTGGTCGTCCGCCCAGGCGCAGGTGTTGACCCAGACGCCCTGATCCTCTCCCCTGCCGCAGCGCGCTTCACCGCCCATCGGTCCGGGTCGCGTGGGTTCGACCTCCGACAACCTTGGCAGTGTCGCGAAGATGCGGTCGAGTGCCGCAGTCGGGTTTGGCACCGTGCCGGATACTCCGCTCACAACAATCGTGTACTTGTCATCAGCAGTGGTGTAAGCAGTTGCGACCGCGCTGGTTGCGTCGCCGTCAAGCAGCGTCTTCAAGGCGCCCACGCTCTGCTGCGCCGCATCCCGCCACTTTCGGTTCCTCGACTCCGGCCAGCCACTCAGGAGCTTCTCGGGCTTGTCGAGACGCATGGCTACAGCCGGTGCGGGAGAGGGTTGGGCGTTCCCCGTCCGCTGCGCCGTGTCCGCAGGCCGCGCCAACACGCCCACAATCAGCAGACCCCCGACGACCAACGCACCCATCACCATCGCGCGCCGGCGTGTGGCCGCCACGTTCGTTCCCGACATCTGTCACATCCTCGAAGCCCTCGTCGTGCCGACGTCGCCGATGCCTTCCTGCAACACGCTGCGCCGGTTGATACTCGGTTTTTCCCTGGGGGCGATGAAGTTCGCTAGCCGTGCGACGTTGAACCACGGTGCCACCGGGTGACTAGTCAGGCACGACCTCGCCGGTGATGGCGCGGGAACGCTGCGCGACGGCTGCGCTTATCGGTGCGAGTGCCGGTAGGTGCATGCCCTGCGGGCCGAAGATCAGCCATGCGATCGCGACCGCGTACCACGGCGCCGCCGGGCCGTGCAGCATCAGCGGATTGCCCTCCTGGTAGCGGAGGATGAACGACCACTGGGTCAGGTCGGCGGTGAGGTCCAGTACGCCGTTGTGCCAGAAGCTCAGCATGTTGCCCTGGTAGTCCCCGAGCAGCCGCTGGTTGGTGAGGATCATCCGCACCTGCGCCTGGTCCCGCCACTGGACCGCCGCCATCGCCTGGGCGCGGCTGCGGGCACTGGCGTTGCTGATGGCGTCACCGGCCATGCCGGCGAGCACGAAGCCCGTCGAGCCGAACCAGAAGTGGCTGCTCTCCCGATACTGCACGGCCGTGCCGTAGAAGCGTGCGTAACCCAGTACCGTGTCGCCGAAGATCGTTTCGTGCTGGCTCAGCCGCAGTCCGCTGGGCGGCAGCGCGACCAACTGGCCACCACGCGCCAGGTGCTCGTACAGCCGGCACGCACTGCTCCAGCCGTCACGCAGGACGGCTTCGAGCGCGGCGGCAGAATCCTTACGGCGGCTCACGTGCGGTTCCTCCGGCTTCCCAGTACGGGCTCGTGGCGGCGTAGCGCCCACCGCACCATCGCGGTCAGCAGTACGGTCTGGCCCGCCAGAACGGCCATCGCCCAGCTCCACGCGCCGGTGGTGTGCGCCCAGAGTGCGTCCGGCGCGGGCTTCAGCATTATCGCGCGCAGGTCCACCGAGGCAGCTGCGGCGGCGTAGCCCCAGCGGGCCGGGGCAAGCCAGGAGAGCTGTTCGATGCCGGCGCGCTCGACCACGGCGAACAGCCCGCCGCAGAGCACGAGCTGCGCCATCACGAGCCCGACCAGCACCGGCATCGTCTGCTCGCTGGTGGACACGTAGACGCTGACCAGCAGCCCGAGCACGGTGGCTGCCAGCGTGGTCAGCCAGACCACCGCGATCAGCTCGACCAGCGGCACGCCCAGCACGAGTGCCTCGGGTGGCGCCGGCCGGCCCACCATGCCGAGCAGGACGAACAATGCCGCCTGGAACGCGTTCAGCACGGCGAACACGGCCAGCTTCGCGCTCAGGTAGGCGCCGGGTGCCATGCCCACCGCTCGTTCCCGGCGGTAGATGGCGCCCTCCCCGACGAACTCCCGGATGCCCCCGGCCAGCCCGATGAAGACCGCGCCGATGGTCAGGATGACCAGCAGTTGGGCGGCCTCCGTGCTGCGCCCGGGCGGCTGTGCGGGCAGCCCGAGGCCGTCGGAGCCGGGGACCACGTGCAGCAGGGCGGCGAGGCCCACCGGCAGGCCGAGGGAGAGCGCCGCGTACAGCCGGTCGGCGACGGTGACGGCGACCGTGCGGCGGGCCAGGATCGCCATCTGCCGCCACCATCCCTGGCGCGGCGGCGGCACGGTGGCCACCACCCGCTCGCTCGGCGGTGCGGCCTTGGCCGGCGGGCGGGTGGCCGCGAACTTGGCGGCCCAGACGTCCGGTTCGGCGGCGACCGCGGTGAACACGTCGGCGTACTCGGCCGCCCCGAAGAAGTCGAGCAACTCGTCCGGCGGGCCGAAGTAGGCGACCCTGCCGCCGCGGGCGAGTACCAGCACCCGGTCGCACACGCTCAGGTGCAGCGGGCTGTGCGTCACCACCACGACGGTTCGGCCGCGATCGGCCAGCTCGCGCAGGCCGTGCATCACGTCGCGGTCCAGCGCCGGGTCGAGCCCGGAGGTCGGTTCGTCGAGGAAGAGCAGCGAGGGCTCGGTGAGCAGCTCCAGAGCCACCGAGGTGCGCTTGCGCTGTCCACCTGAGAGCGTGTCGATGCGCTGGTCGGCGTGTGCGGTGAGGGCGAGCTGGGCGAGCACCTCGTCGATGCGCTGGTCCCGCTCCGCAGGCGTCACGTCGGCGCCGAAGCGCAGCCCGGCCGCGTAGCGCAGGGCACGGCGTACGGTCAGCTGGCGGTGCAGGATGTCGTCCTGCGGCACCAGGCCGATGCGGTGCCGCAGGTCGGCGTACTCGGCATAGAGGTCGCGGTCCTGGTAGCACACCGTGCCGGCCTGTGCCGGGCGGTTGCCGGTCAGCGCCCCCAACAACGTCGACTTGCCGGCACCGCTCGGGCCGACCACCGCGAGCAGACTGCACTCGTCCAGCTCGAACGAGACCCCCGACAGCAGGTTCCGCGTGCCGACCGTGACACCGAGCCCTTCGGCGCGCAGCGACACCCCGCCGGCGTCGACGTAGTCGTGCAGTGCGCTGCCGTCGAACACCATCTGGTGGTGCCCGAACGAGAGGAGGTCCCCGGCCTTCAGCACCGCCTGCTCGACCTGCCGCCCGTTGACGTACGTGCCGTTGCGCGTACCCAGGTCGATCACGCGGAATCCGGCGCCGTCCCGGACAAGGTCGGCGTGGTAGCGGGAGACCAGCAGGTCGTCGAGGACGATGTCGTTTTCCGGCGCCCGCCCGATCAGGATCCGATCCGCGGTCGGGTAGCTGGCCGAGGGAGTCCGGCCCAGCGCGAATCGTGCACCAGGTGGTGGCTCGGCCGCGGATCCGGGCCCGCTCGGCCGTACCTCCGTAGACAGGCCCGGCTGCGCGGAATCGGTCACCGGCGGCGGGGCGGCGGGAAGCCCTTCCGGGCGGAAGGTGAGCACCGGACCGTCGACGGCGTTGCCGAGCCGCACCGCGCAGGCGACCCCTATCTCCAGCTCGTGCACCTGACGGCCGTCGAGGAACGTGCCGTTCCGGCTGGCGAGGTCACGCAGGTGCCACCGTCCGGCCTGGTAGGTGATTTCCAGGTGCTCGCGGGAGGCCCGCGAGTCGTCCAGGACGATCGGACAGAGGGGATCACGGCCGATCCGCAGCGGCCCGCCGGCCGCGGTGACCCGTCGCTCCCCGTCCTCACCGGGTACGCCGACCAGCAACGTGGCGCTCGCGCCGCCACCTACCTCGGGGGCGGTCATCGGTTCGCTTTGGGTTTCGGCAGCCGCTTGGCCATCGACGTCGCCATTTTGATCAGGTCGCTCTGGTGACTGCCACCTTCGTAGTCGTTCTGGATCGCGACCTGAAAGAGCACCTGGCCCGAGCGGACGAAGATCATCGCGTAGACGCCGTTGGAGCCGCTGACGGTGATCCCGACCGACTCCTCACCCAACTTCGGCACCGTGAACGGCCGCCATCCGCACCGCTCGGCCGCCTTGCGGGTGGCATCGAGGAACGGGTCGGCCGCGTTGCCGTAGAAGCCGGCGACCGCTGAGCCGAGGTACGGGTACTGGCCGCTGGACACCCAGTAGCCGTTGCTGCTGTGCGCCCCGATCGCATCACCGCGAACGTTGCCATCTGTGCAGAGCGCAAGCTTGGCCAGGCCGTTGTGCAGCGCGTTGCTGGAGGAGCTCGTATTGACCAAGTCCCGGTCCTTGAGCTTCATCGCGGAAACGACGTCGGCCACCGACAGCAACACCGGCTCCAGTGCGGTCACCGCCGGCGGCGGGGAGGCACGGTCGATGCTGGGGGTCGGACTCGCACCGAGGCCGCCGGGCAGGCTGCCTTGGCTGAGGCTCCACACCGACGGTACGCAGCAGGCAGCCAAGAGGACCGTTGCCACAATTCCGATGATCATCGGGGCTTTGGACTTCTTCCGAGGCTGGCCGGGCGCCCCGGGAAAGCCGGACGGCCCCGGGCCAGGCGGCAGCGGGTAGTCCGACGGCCCCGGAGCCGGCCGTGGGCCGGGCGGCAACGGGTAGCCCGACGGCCCCGGAGCCGGCCGTGGGCCGGGCGGCAACGGGTAGCCCGACGGCCCCGGAGCCCCAGACGGCCGTGGGCCGGGCGGCAGCGGGTAGCCCGGCGACGCAAGGTTGCCCGACGGCGGGAAGCCGGGCGGCCCGGAGGTGGGCGGCAACGGAGAGCCCGACGGCCCAGTGGTGGGCGACAACGGAGAGCCCGGCGGCCCGGAGGTGGGCGGCAACGGAGCGCCCGACGGCCCAGAGGTGGGCGGCAGCGGGGACGGCTGCGGTGCCCCGCCGATCGCGGTCTCCGGCGGCGCGGCGTGCAGCGCGTTGACCCAGGCCGCCGCGGCGGCCGGCCGGCGCTCGGCGGTCACCGCGACCATCGACAGGATCCCGCGGATCACCCGGTCGTGCCCTGGGCCGAGTGCCGCGGTGAGCCGCTGGGTCATGCCGTCGAGGTCGCCGGGCACCGGCATCTCGCTGGTCACTGCGTAGTAGACGGTCGCGCCGAGGGCGTAGCGGTCCGTGGCCGGGGTGTACTCGCCCCGGGCCAGGGACTCCGGCGCCATGAACGGCGCCGTGCCGTACACCCGGGCGGTGCCGCTGGTGCTACGCAGCCGGACCAGGCCAAAATCGACCAGATAGGCCCGCCCGGTGCCGGAGACCAGGATGTTGGCCGGTTTTATGTCCCGATGCAGGACCGGTATGCCGTCGGTGTCCTGGCCGCTGTGCAGATAGTCGATGGCCTCGGCGATCGGCTCAAGCGGCTTGAGGATGCTCAACCCGCGCACCCCGCCGCTCTCCAACATTTCCTGGAGGCTGCGGCCTTCGATCCACTTCATCACGAAGTACAGCCGTGGCGAGGTGTCCGTGGTGGACTCTCCGGCCGGATGCGGCGGCGGGCCGACGAAGACCTCTTTGACCTTCACCAGCGCCGGGTGTTCGAGTTGGGTCGCCAGCGCCGCCTGTAGCCGAAGGCCCTCCAAGCCGCGGTCGGTCTGGTCCTCCGCCGGCACCCGGAGGATCTTCACCGCGTACGAGAACGCCACGTCTCCGTGGTGCTCGCGAGCTCGCCAGACCTCCCCCTCGCCACCAGCGGCGCGCCGCTCAATCAGCTCATACCGGTCCGGCGCGTCCGGCGGTCCCACGTAGCTGTGCTGCGCAACCGACACGATGGTCATCGTGCCAAACGGTACTGACGAATCAAAATTCGTGCTCCTATGGCAAGCCTGCACCCTTGCACCGCTTAGAAAGTCCATCGCGGCCCGCGGCAAAGCCGGCGGAGCCGACCGCAAGCCGAGATACCGACGGGACTTGCGCGCTCGCCGCGAGTCTCCGCTCCGGACGCCGGCTACTCCCGCCGCCGCAGCGGATCTCTGAGGAGGCCGGGGCCGGGTCGGCGCGGCCCCGCTTGCGGGCCGCCTTGAACAGCGCGAGCCGGCGACTCAGCGTCGACCGGCGGGGTAGCAGGCGTTCGAGGAGGACCCGCAGGCAGACTGGTACGCGCGGGAGGAGGAGACGAAGGATGGGCTGATCGACCTGTATCGCCGCGTCGGGGTGTTCGCGGATCAGACGATCGAACAGCTACCGCTCGGCCGGGGCGGGTGTCGTGGTGGCGGCCAGGTGGACAGGCCGTGACGCTGCAAAGGATCATCGTCCACGTGACCTGCGACCTCGCTCGTCACGCCGGTCACGCCGACATCATGCGAGCAGCACGACACGGCGATCGGCCTGCGGCGGGAGAGCACCACCGTCCCTCACGACTACGACTGGCCGGCGTACGTCACCAAGCTGACGAAGCTGGCTGACCGCTTCGGATAGCCCCACCCGCGCCAACCGGGCCGCACCACTGTGCGGTGAGTCGCAGTACATGGCGTCGGCTAATCGTGCTCTTCGGGCTGAGGGTGCGGCTGGCATCGAGAAAGTCCACCGCCGAGTCAGGCGCGGGCGGCTGGTTCGGTGGGCTTCGTGGTAAGGCAGTCGGGTCACGCGTCGGGGTGGACGAGCCGGTGCTCGTATGCCCAGACGACCAGGTGTACCCGGTCGCGCAGGCCGAGCTTGGCCAGGATCCGGCTCACGTGGATCTTCACTGTCCCCGCACTCAGGAACAGCCTGGACGCGATCTCGGCGTTCGAAGATCCTCGCGCGACGTGGAGCAGCACTTCGCGCTCCCGCGGGGTGAGGGTCGCCGCCGGGTCCGGCCCGCCCGGCGAGGCGGGTAGGTGCACGCTGACGCGGTCGAGCAACCGCCGGGTGGTCGAGGGCGCGATGACCGCGTCTCCGTTGTGGACTGCCCGGATGCCGGCGAGCATCTCGGCCGCCGGGGCATCCTTGAGCAGGAAACCGCTGGCGCCGGCGCGCAGCGCCGCGAAGGCGTACTCGTCCAGGTCGAACGTGGTGAGGACAATGACCTTAGGCCTCGGCCCGGGACCGGCGAGGAGTTGACGGGTTGCCGCCACGCCGTCGACGCGGGGCATCCGGACGTCCATCAGCACGATGTCGGCGGCGGTGACGGCGAGCGCCTGGAGCGCCTGCGCCCCGTCGGCTGCCTGGCCGACCACGGTCATGTCGTCCTGCGCGTCGATCATCATCGCTGCGCCGGCGCGCACCAGGTCCTGGTCGTCGACGAGGAACACCCGGATGGTCATGCGGCTGCCTCGTCCGCCGGCACCGCGTACGGCAGTCGGGCGGTCACCAGGAAGCCGCCGTCAGCCGGACCCGCCGAGATCGACCCCCCTGCCGCGGCGATCCGTTCCCGCATACCGATCAGGCCGTGGCCGGCCCCGGCCGGAGCGCCGTCCCGGTTGCCCCGGTCGAGGACCGTCACGGAGAGGCCGTCGAGGGTCCAACTCACGGTAACCACCGCCCGGCCGTCCGGGCCGGCGTGTTTGACGGTGTTGGTGAGCGCCTCCTGCACGGTACGGAAGACCGCCAGTTCGGCGCCGGGGGTGACGGGCCGCGCGGCGCCGTGTTCGTGGTGGCTGACCGGCAGGCCCGCGGCCCGTACGCGGTCAAGAAGCTGCGGCAGATCCCGCAGCCCCGGCTGGGGCTCTCGGCTTTCGCTGTCCGACTCGGCGGACCTCAGTACGCCGAGCAGCCCGCGCATGTCCGTCAGGGCGAGCCGGCCCGCGTTCTCGATGGTCGCCAGTATCTCCGCCGCCCGCTCTGGCTGGCTGCGGACCAGGAACTGTCCACCCTTCGCCTGACTCATAATGACGGAGAGTGAGTGCGCGACAACGTCGTGCATGTCCCGGGCGATCCGGTTCCGCTCCTCGATGACCGCCCGTCGGGCACGCTCTTTCTGTTCGGCTGCGGCCTGCCGAGTCCGCTCCTCGAGCAACGCGAGGTAGGCCAGTTGGGTGCGACGGTAAAGGCCGAGGATCCACGCCGCGACGACGACCGCGACCAACAAGCCGCATACCAGGAACGGGTTCGGTCGGAGCCCGGCCGCCGTCACGCTGGGATCGTTGACGAGGCGCAGAGCGGCCAGAACCGCGGCGACGGCCGCCACGGCCAGACCAGCTGCGGCAAAGCGTCGACTCGCGTAGACCCCCAGGGAGTAGATGGCGAACGGGAAGACCAGCACCGAAGGCATGATCAGGAACAGTCCGCTGACGGCGGCCTGCACCGCCAACGCGACACACACCACACCGAATACGGCCCGCGGCGCTGCCCGCCGGGCCAGCAGCGCCGTATGCGCGCCCAGAACCCCCAACCCGAGCGGTACGGCCCGGCCGACCGGCAGCGACACGAACGCCATGACCAGCGACAAGGCCGCAACCGGGAAGCTGACCAGCACCGACAGCAGCAAAGTCCCTCGCCCCGTCCAGCGCGCCATGCCCCCAGCCTAGGCAGCCGTCGACAGGGAGGCGGACGGCGCGGGTGCCGGCTGGGCGCGCCACTGGTATCCGAGCGTGGCGGCGCCGAAAGCGAGACCGAGCAGCAGCCAGGTTCCGTACACGAAGGCCACGATCCACCCGCCGTCGGTGAACCGTACCGGGCCGTTGACCACGCCCATCGCCTGCGCCAGGGCGCCTAACCCGGCCAGCGCCCCCATGCTGAGCAGCACACCGGTCGCGGTCCAGCCGGCGGCAAGCAGTATCCAGCGCGGCAGGAACCGACCCCACGGCTGCACCAACGCGAGGGCGATCCCGCCGGCTACCCCGAAGACGACCAGCTCCATAACGGGGAAGCCCTCGAGAGAGACCCCGCCCACCGCCCGCCGCGCCAGCTCGCCACCCATCGCCCAGTAGACCTTCAGGGCCGGGTACGGCAGGACCAGTGCGGCTGCCGCATAGCCGGGCCAGACCTTCGGGGCGCGGTTTGCACCGGTGGCCCTGGCATGGCGGAGGGCGGCTGCGACCAGCAGCGCCCCGGCCGCGAGCGCCGCGGCGCGAGCCATGAACCCCGGCCAGTCGACGACCGGTGGCAGCCCTGGCACACCGAGTACTGCCAGCGCCCGCAGCGCGTCGAACACAATGCCGCCGGCCGACCAGATCAGCAGGACGAGCGCCGACCACGCGGTGGCCAGCACCGCCAGGCGTGGTATCCGGACCGAACCGGGCCGCCGCCGCATGGCCAGCGCGGCACCGACGCCGAACAGGGCGCCGACCGCGGGAACCCACCAGGGGGCGAAACCCTTCGTGTAGCCGTCAGCTGCCGGCAGGGCGGCCCGAGTGAGTGCGATCGCCAGGGCGGCGACGCAGGCAAGGCCAGCAGCGTCAGGCAGGCGGGGGCGGGCGTACGTGGGCATGGCATCTCCGTCGGGTCGTCGAAACGGTCGGCTCCGACGATCGCCCACCAGCGGTCGAGTCGACATCTGCCGCGGGGCCAGGACATGTATGCCGCTGGTGATACGGCAGGTCCCCCGCTCGTCCACGTCCCGCCCGGCCAGGCCCGCGGCACGTCATCCCAGCGTCCCTGGGAGGTGTCGCACCACCCGGGTGCTGCCCTTGCAGCCGGCTGGACAGTCCTCGTGGTAGTTCGCGGACTGCTGGGCGCCGGCGAGGAGATACGACAGCCCTACCAGGTTGTCCTTGAGCAGCAGTGCCTCGGCCTCGATTTCCTCGAAGCGCCGCTGCTCGGTCAACAGCCAGCCAAGCTGCCGATAGAAAGGGTTGTGGCCCAGCTCGGCCAGCTTGTCCCGGACGAGCTGAGTCGCCTCCTCCAGGCGGCCCTGTGCCGCCAGCAGCCGCACGCGAACGCGCCCCTGGCCCGCGTCAACGGCAGCCTGGTAGGCGGCTACCGCCTCGTCGGCGCGGCCCAGCTTCTCCAACAGCGCACCCAGCGGCCATCGAGAAACACCCTTTCCACCGATCGCTGGCCGATAGGCGCGGACCGCCTCGTCCAGCTGGCCCGCCCGGGCATACACCTTGGCCAGCCGGACGCCCGCCGCCGCGTCACCACTCGGGGCGATCGTCCGGATCAATCGGCTCGTCGCTCATGCCGGCACGATACGAATGTAGTGCTCTGCGAATCAGTCGATTTCCTCGGCGTCGCTCAGGTCTTCCAGCCGTACCGGCCGGTGCTGGGCAAATATCACAGCCAGGCCGTAGGGGTCGCAGACGGCAAAGCGTCCCTCCTGGAAGTGCAGCATCCACTCGCTGTCGGCGTAGAAGTTGAGCTGGGGGTTGTCCAGCGGAAGCTCCTCGGCAGAGACTTCCCGGTAGGGATCGAGCTCGTCCTCGGTCAAGCCGAACCAGGCCGGATCGGTCAGCATCGTGGCGCGCACGAAGCGAAGCCCTGTCACCAGGTAGTGATCGATGTCGTCGAGCACGTGGGCGATCATTGGCAGATCGACGTGGTCGAGGTCTTCGACGCCGTTGAGCAGGATGTTGACCGCGATCGGCAGGCGGTAGGCCGAGCTCGTGACCGGCTGCTGGAGTCTCCATGTGGACAGGTCGCCGGGCCCGCGTTCGAAAGTCAGTAGGCCGATGCCAGGACGAGACACGGTCGTGGTCATGTCGACATCCTCCACCCGCCTATCAACGCCTGACCAGACTGGGCATGCGCGGCCTGGGCGGTGGCAATCCCGGCCGAGCCGATCAGCCGGCGCCGTTATCGGCTGGCGAGACTCGATCAGCGCACGGTAGCTTGCCGCCCGTGACCGACTGGATCAAGATTTTCGACGACGACTGTCGCCTTCCATCAGGGCGTGAGCTGAACGAACTGACCGCGGAACTGGCGCAGTGCCTACGCGATCCGGACCCGGGCATCCGCGACGGTCATCCGTACGTCGTGCTGCGCACCTGGATCGAACGCGACGTCATCGCCGGTGATCGCCGTGAGCAACTCGGCGACGAGATGGCCGACCGGTTCACCGACCCGCACACCGAGGCCCGTACCTTCGCGCCCCTGGTCCTGGACATGATCGTCAGTCGGGGAGACTTCCGTCCGCGCTGGCTCGACGCCTTCAGTCGCTGGTATCCAGCGGAGACGGACCTGCGGGGATACGACCCGCGGCTGGGCTGGCTGCACGCGGTGGCGCACGGTGCCGACCTGCTCGGCACCTTCGGCCGCCACCGTGACGTCGATCCCGCCGCCATGCTCGACCTGGCGGGCGCCCGGCTGCTCGCCCGCACCGACCACCTCTGGGCCGAGCGTGAGGACGACCGCCTCGCCCGCGCCGTCGCTTTGACTCTGACCCGCCCGGAGCTCACCGCCGCGGCGTCAACGAGCTGGCTCGACCCGATCACCGCCGACTTCCGTGCCGTGTCCGCCTCGACCACACCCACGTACGTTTCCAACACGCTGCGCACACTGCGGGCACTCTACGTACTCGTCGACTGCGGGATACGGGTCCGACCAGACGGCCCCCGGCAGCAGATCACCCACCGCCACGAGGTCAAGCAGCGGCTGGTCGACGTTCTGGAAAGCGACGCCAAGGCCATCGGCTGAACCGATAGCGGATCAGGCGCACGTGATGGACTGCGGGCTGCGAGGCAATGTCCTCGGCGCCGGATGGGGGTTGCGTTACTGGGCTTCCTCGTCCAGCCACTGGGCGACGGCTTGGTAGTCCGCGTCGGTGAGGCCACGGCGTGGGTCTACGCGGTGCAGGAGCGCGGAAGCGCCGTGGTTCGCCGCTACCCACGTCCGGTCGGCGTCGGTGATCTCGTCGTCCACCCAGGCGAACCGGCGTCCTGCCGCCCACTCGGCGAGGCGGCGCGTCTTCCAGTGCAGCCGACCGCCGTCGTCTTCGTCGTCTGGCCAGTCGACGACCGGGAGCGGAGGTAGGCCGAGCCGTGGTGCGAGCACCTCGTTCGCCTCGGCCATCCAGGTCGTAGCCCGGACGAGGTCGCAAGGCAACGCAGCAAGTCGGCGTCCGTGTTCCCCGTCCAGACCTGCCAGCAAGGGTTGTCGTCGTCGCCGATCGGGCCTCCGGCGCCGCCGAAGGGCAGAAACGTCCCGTCCACGTCGAGGAACAGCAACGGACGATCAGTCACCGCGCTGCGCCGATTCCGTGCTCGGCCAGGCGGCGTACGCCCGCTTCGCCGAAGTCCACATCCGGCCAGAGCTGGTGCGCGACCCAGTCCAGCCACTCGCGCGGCGGCTCATCGGCCTGGAAGTAGGCGATTCTCTCAGCTTCGTCCATGGGCGCGGCCTCCCACACGCCCATGAGCATCAAGCTGTTCCCGTACGGCGGCGTCGAGAAGTTCGCGCGTCCGGTCATTCACCCTTGATGCTCCTCAGCTCAGGTTGATGACGGGCCGGGTCAGGATCCCGTCGGCGTACCGGTCGTCGGAGGCGAGCCACTGGCCGAAATCCTTGTCGCGGTAGGCGGTCGCGAGGGTGAGCCAGCCCAGGAAGAATCCGCTTCCGCCACAGGTGGTGCTGCCGCCATCGCCGCCGCACACGATGGTTCGCTCGGTGGTCGCCTCGTGCTTGTAGGGATCCTGCCCGATCGCCAACCCCCACAGGTTCGCCTCGCGGTGCGCGCCAGTCTTGTAGTCGAACGGGTAGCCGTCGTCGGGGCAGTCATCGCCCCAGCGGAACAGGGTCGCCGCACCGGCTCCACACGCCCACTCCCACTCATCCGCAGTGGTCGTCCGCAGGCCGACGCTCGCGAGCCCGGCCATGGCCTCGTCGTGGGAGACCTCCCGGGTCGCTCGGGCCCGCGCCACCTGCCCGGTCTGGTCGAACTCGACCGTCAGCCCGCCACCAGATCGGAATATCTTCACCCGGCCGCGCCGATTCTCAGTCGACGCGACGAGTTCGAGTACCCGAGGGTCGTCCGGCGCCAGCGGAATCTCGCACGGGTCGAACGCTTCCACCGCGATCAGCATCGCCGGCATCTCGGCGCTGCGTACCGGCGAGGTCATCGCGTCGACGTACTCGGCCAGCGGTGGAAGAGCGTACTCGTCGGCGCTGTCGGCGTAGCTGGCCGCCTGCTCCGGAAAGGGCTGGAATCGGGCCGCGTCGTAGCCGAGAGTCGGCCGGCCGCCGGGTACCAGAGCGAATCGCATCCCGTTGCGGTCGAACAGCGCCATCCGGTGCGACCGCCCCGCGTACGCCGTGTTCCTCAGGCCCACCACGGTCAGGTCGTGGCGGTCGGCGATGTCCTGGGCCATCCGGCGGGCAGCGCCGTCAGACCGGTCGTTCCACTGCTCGAAACTGAGGTCGGCGTACGGCACCGCGCAAGAATAGAGCCGAAGGCACCGATTCAGGCAACGTGCGTGAGGTAGCCGGCGACGGCCTCGTCGAGCACCTTCCGGCCGGGCCGTGCCCACACCTCCTCGGCGAAGACCTCCACCTCCACCGGTCCGTCGTAGCCGGCCGCGTCCACGGCTTCCCGGAAGCGGCGCAGCTCGACGCAGCCCGCGCCGGGCAGCCCCCGGCCGAGCAGCACCCCCGCCGGCAGCGGCGTCACCCAGTCGGCGATCTGGAAGCAGGCGATGCGTCCCTCCCGGCCGGCCCGCGCGATCTGCGCCCACACCTGGTCGTCCCACCAGAGGTGGTACGTGTCGACGACGACGCCCACCGTCTCCGCCGGATACGGCGCGACGAGGTCCAGGGCCTGACCGAGACTGGCGACCACGCACCGGTCGGAGCAGAACATCGGGTGCAGCGGCTCCACGGCGAGCCGGACCCCCGCGGCCCGGGCGTACGGCGCCAACTCGCCGATCGCGTCCCGCACGTGCGCCCGGGCACCGTCGATGTCCCGGCTGCCGTCGGGCAGGCCGCCGGAGACCAGCACCAGCACCGGCGCGCCCACCGCCGCCGCCTCGTCGATGGCCCGCCGGTTCTCGTCGAGCCAGCCGGGAGTGTTGAAGAACCCGCCGCGGCACAGCGACGTGACGGTCAGGCCCGCGTCCCGTACCAGCGCCGCGGCCGGTTCGACCCCGTACGCGGCCAGATCCTCCCGCCACAGCCCCACCCCGGACACCCCGGCGTCGACGCAGCCGGCGACGAGTTCCGGCAGCGGCCACCGCTTCGTCGTCGCCGAGTTGAGCGCGAACCGCTTCACTGCGTCACCCCCGCCGTGGTCATGAACGCCCGCGCGCGGTGCGCGGCCAGCTCGGCGTCGGGCAGCAGCCCGGCCGCGTCGGCCAGCCGCAGCAGCCCGCCCAGGTGCACCGGCGACCGCCCCGACTGGAGACCACCGACCATCGTGAAGTGGTCCTGGTGACCGGCGAGCCAGGCCAGGAACACGATGCCGGTCTTGTAGTAGAAGGTCGGGGCGCCGAACAGGTGCCGGGCAAACGGCAGCGTGGACGCCAGGATCCGGTCGTACGCCGCCAGGTCACCGGTGTCCAGCACGCGCAGCGCGGCGGCGGCCGGGGGCGCGATCGCGGCGAGGACGCCGAGCAGGGCGTCGGAGTGGCCCGCGCCGTCCCCCCGGATCAGGGCCGGGTAGTTGAAGTCGTCGCCGGTGTAGAGCCGTACCCCCGTGGGCAGGCGCCGGCGCAGCGCGACCTCGAAGTCCTCGTCGAGCAGCGACAGTTTGACGCCGTCGACCTTGCCGGTGTGCGCGCCGATCAGCGCGACCACGGTGTCCGCGGCCCGAGCGGGATCGGCGTCGCCCCAGTAGCCCGCGAGGGCCGGGTCGAACGCCGGGCCGAGCCAGTGCAGCACCACCGGGCCGTCGGCGTCGGCCAGCAGCCGGCCGTAGACGTCGAGGTAGTCGTCGGCGGACCGGGCCGCGGCGGCCAGGTGACGGCTGCACATGAGTACCGGCCGGGCGCCGGCGTCCTGCACGTCGGCGAGCTGCTCGGCGTACGCCTTGCGGATCTCGTCGAGCGTGGCCGGGCCGGCGGGCAGCTGGTCGGTGGCGACGCCCGCGCAGATCGCGCCGCCCTCGGCCCGGGCGGCCGCCGCCGAGCGCCGCACCAGCTCGCGCGCCGCCGGGTAGTCCATGCCCATGCCACGCTGGGCGGTGTCCATCGCCTCGGCGACGCCGAACCCGTACGACCACAGGTGCCGGCGGAACGCCAGGGTCGCGTCCCAGTCGACGGCGGCGGGCGCGCCCGGCACGTTCTCCGCGCGGGGGTCGGCGACGACGTGCGCGGCGGCGTACGCGACCCGGCTGGTGAAGCGGGTGCCGGGCGTGACGTGCTCGCGCCCGGCACCGGAGAGAATGAGCGGCCCGTCGGGCAGGTTGACGGTCCGGGTCACGGCCGCAGCTCCGTGACCTCGACGCGCCGACCCTCCCGCGCCGACTGCAGGCCCAGCTCGGCCAGCTGCACACCCCGCGCGCCGGCCCACAGATCCCAGGTGTACGGGGCGTCCTCCGCGACGTGCCGCAGGAACATCTCCCACTGCGCCTTGAATCCGTTGTCGAACACCTCGTTGTCCGGTACCTCCTGCCACTGCGCGCGGAAGTCGTCGGTGGACGGCAGGTCCGGGTTCCAGACCGGCTTCGGGGTGGCGGCCCGGTGCTGGACGCGGCAGCGACGCAGGCCGGCGACCGCGCTGCCCTCGGTGCCGTCGACCTGGAACTCGACCAGTTCGTCCCGGTTCACCCGGACGGCCCAGGAGGAGTTGACCTGCGCGACGATGCCGCCGTCCAGCTCGAAGATCGCGTACGCGGCGTCGTCGGCGGTCGCGTCGTAGGGCTGACCGTCCTCGGCCCACCGGCGCGGGATGTGGGTGGTGACGTGCGCGGTGACCGCCCGCACCGGCGCGAAGATCTGCTCCAGGACGTAGTGCCAGTGCGGGAACATGTCGACGACGATTCCGCCACCGTCGGCGGCCCGGTAGTTCCAGCTCGGCCGCTGGGCCTCCTGCCAGTCGCCCTCGAAGACCCAGTAGCCGAACTCGCCGCGCACCGACAGGATCCGGCCGAAGAACCCGCCCCGCACGAGCCGGTCGAGCTTGCGCAGGCCGGGCAGGAAGAGCTTGTCCTGCACGACGCCGTGCCGTACGCCGGCCGCGTCGGCGACGCGTGCCAGCTCGACCGCGCCGTGCAGGGTGGTGGCGACGGGCTTCTCCGTGTAGATGTGCTTGCCCGCCGCGACGGCGAGCCCGATCGCCTTCTCCCGTTCGCTGGTGACCTGCGCGTCGAAGTAGATCGAGACGTCCGGTCGCGCCAGCGCGGCGTCCAGGTCGGTCGTCCAGTCGGTCAACCCGTGCCGGGCCGCGACGTCGCGTAGTTTGGCCTCGTTCCGCCCGACCAGGACGGGTTCCGGCCAGAGCCGGCTCCCGTCACGCAGCGGTACGCCGCCCTGCTCGCGGATGGCCAGCAGCGACCGGACCAGGTGCTGCCGGTAGCCCATCCGCCCGGTCACGCCGTTCATCACGATGCCGATCGGGACACGTGCCGTCATCGTCCCACTCTCCTCAGGGGTCATCTCCGGCACCCGGGCCGGCCGGGTGCCGCACACTGCCCGTCCCCGGCGGGGACGGCGGCTTTGCCGTCGTCCCCGCCGGACCGGTTCAGGCCGGGGTTCCGGTCACCGTCAGGTGACGTAGCCGGCCGATGTTGTCGAACGAGCCGAAGCCGACCCGTCCGGAGCCGAACGTGGTGTCCTTCGCGGTCATCAGCGGGTCCGTCTTGCCGTCCACGTAGACCGCGATCTCGCCGGTGGCCGGCAGGTGCACGACGCGCACCTTGTGCCAGTCGGCGTCGACGATCGCCGGGTTCGCGCCGCGCGACCGGCCGTTCCACTGGTGGTCGATGCGCTGCCGGTCGGCGTTGTTGACCTTGAAGATGCCGTTGTGCGGCAGGATCGTGTTGTCGGTCGACAGGTGGGCGTAGTAGAACTCGGTGTCCGAGCGCCAGCCGAAGACGATGATCACGTCCCGGTTGTTCACCTCGACCGGCGTGTCGAGCCGGACGTCGGCCTGGATCTCCACGGACGACCACTCCGGCCCGTCGGTCACCACCGCGTACTCGAACGGACGGCGCGGGCCTGGCCGGCTCACGCCCGCCTCGGCGAGGATCACCTCGTCACGGTCGAACTGCCACTTCGACGGGGTCACCGGCGCCCATCCGTCCGGGCCGGAGGGCTTGTGCAGCTTGGTGCCGCCGACGTCGCCGCCCGCGAACTCCCGGGTTCCGGTCACCTTCCAGATCTTCCCGTTGGCCTTGGCGAGAAGGTAGAGCCCGCCGGCGGCGTCGGCGCCGAAGCGCAGGTCGACCCGCTCCGGGTTGCCCGGGGCGCCGGGGCCGGAGAGGTCCTGCATGCGCACCGGCTCGCCGGTGGCGTTGAAGAGCGCGAGGCGGTGGATCGTGGCCAGGTCGTGGCCGCGTCGCATCTCGTGGGCCTCGGTGTAGAGGACCTGCCCGTCGACCAGATCACCGAAGACGTACTTGCCCTTCAGCGCGGGCAGCTCGTTGCCGCGGTAGACGAACCCGCCGGCCACCGCGACACCGACGTCGGAGGTGCAGTTCCAGCCGGCCGCCGGGTTGTGGTCGTACGCCGCGACCGGGTACGTGTAGCCGAAGTTGGCGTCGTTCGGCGGCAGCGGCAGGAGCTTGTCGCAGGCGCTCCCCGCCTTGTTGAAGACGAACGCGCCCTCGCGCTCGCTCCAGCCGAAGTTGTCACCGGCGCGCACCTCGTAGATCGCCTCGATGGCGTGCTCGCCGATGTGGCCGAGGAACATCCGGCCGGTGGCCGGGTCCCAGCTGAACCGGTGCGGGTCGCGGAACCCGACCGCGTAGACCTCACCCAGGGCGTCGGCCCGGTCGACGAACGGGTTGTCCGCCGGGATGCCGTACTGCCCGTTGGCCGAGTCGGTGCCCTGCGGGTCGATGCGTAGCAGCTTGCCGTGCACCATGCCCAGGTTCTGCGGCTCGGTGTTGCGTACGCCGGTGCCGCCGTCGCCGACGGCCAGGTACAGCAGCCCGTAGTCGCGCTGGCCGGGCCGCGCCGTGGGGTTGAAGTTGATCTCCTGGATGCCGTGGACCTGGCCGGCGAAGCCGATCCGCAGCAGCTCGCGCCGGCTGCCGGAGAACGTGTCGGCGGCCGGGTCGGTCGCCGTCCACTCGGTGATCACGCCGTGGAAGATGCTGTTGGCCTGGGCGTGGTCCGGTGCCCTGGTGGCCAGCGACGCCTGTTCGGTGTGGATGGTGTATAAGCGGCCGTTGGTGCCGAACTCGGGGTGGAACGCGACGTAGCCGAAGCCCTGGCCGAGCCCGCGGCCGGAGAAGAACTGCGGCGCGAACGTGTCGGCGACGTCCAGGTAGACGTGCGGCACGCCGTCCCTGACCAGGTAGAGGTGGCCGTTGAGGTCCGGCACGGCACGCCGGCCGGAGCCGTCGGGCAGCTCCATGATGGTGTTGATGCGGGCGGTACGCATCAGCCGCTGGTCGGTCGGTGCCGGGATGGGAAACGACTGCGGGAAGCTGGCGTACTCGGTCAGGACCAGTCCGAGCCGAGACTGGCTGGGCATCTCGACGACCGGGTCGTGGACGGGGCCGGCGGCTCGGGCGGGGCCGGCTACCAGGGTGGACAGGACGAGGGTGGCGGCGGTCAGCCCGGCCGTCAGCGCGGATCTGCGGGTCTTGCGGATGCTGCGCACGCGGGTCTCCTTCCCGGTGAAGCGGTGCGGAGGGTGGTCAGCGGGCCATGTAGCGGTACTGCTTCTCGACGTCGGACGCCGAGACGACGGTGTCGAGGAACATCAGGGCGTCCATGCGGCAGTCGCACGGGTTCCGCTCCAGCGTGTCCTGCGGGAAGCTCCCGCCGATCTTGATGCCTCGCGGGTCCGAGGCGGTGGTGACGTGCGGGCCGGGGCCGGACACGAGCCACGGGTCGTCGGTGCGGGTGTAGAAGCCGTCCACCGGCTGACCGTTGCGGTAGAGCGCCAGCGCGCCGGTGTTGAAGTCGAAGGTGGCCGCGAGGTGGACCCACTCCCCCTTCGGCAGCAGCGTCCGCCAGTCCTCCCTCGCCGCGAAGGTCTGCGAGTTGCCCCCGTCGAGGCGCCGGCCGAGGGCGACCAGCCGCAGTTCGCCGTTGACGTCGATGAGTTCCAGCAGCGCCCGGACGCCGTGGCCGTCCGAGTCGCCGGTCAGCACGCCGGCCAGCCCGATCGCGTTGAACCGGTCGGCCGGGTTGGCGGTGGTGGAGTTGAGCGCCGGGGCGTCCATCTCCATCTTGAACCAGCCCATCACGGTGGTGCCCCGGGTGCCGGCGAAGGGGCGCAGGGTGCGTACGCCGCTGGCCGACCAGGCGCCCGCCTTCCAGTCGTCGTTGCCGGCCTGGGCGGGGTTCACCTGCCGGGTCTGCAACGCGTTGCCGCTGCCCGGGTAGGCATGCTCGGCCACGCGCATGTCGGCGCCGCCGTCGACGAGTTCGATCTCGGTGCCGGAGCGGCCCAGGTCCCGCTCGAGCGCCGCGTCACCCACCGCCGGGTGGTCGAAGTCGTAGAAGGCGACCAGGCCCGATCGCAGGTGGGGATGGACGTCGCGGGGTTTGCTCCGGTCGGCCTGGGCCGGTGGTGCCCCGGCGCCCGCCAGCACACCGGTCGCCAGTACGGCGGCGGCGGCGACGGCGAGCCGTCTCGTTCTGGTCATCGCGATACGCCTCGTTTCAGCTCTGGCGGAGCAAGCAACCGCTTTCGGAAGCGCTTACGTGCTCACGCTCCAACTCTGTGTGCCGCTGTCACGTCGGGGTCTGTTACCGCTTCGGCGGTGCCGTCGGCTCGGCGGGCCGTCCGCCGAGGTACAGCTCGCCGAGCTGCGGGTCGGCCAACAGTTGCGGCGCCGGCCCGGAGATGTGCACGCGCCCGAGGTCGAGCACGCAGCCGAGATCGGCCGTCTCCAGCGCCCGCCGGGCGTTCTGCTCCACGAGCAGCACCGCCGTACCGGCGTCGCGCATTCGCACGACCTGTTCGAACACGGTCGTCGTCGCCTTCGGGTCCAGGCCCATGGACGGCTCGTCGAGGAGCACGACCTTCGGGTTGACCATGAGCGACCGGGCGAACTCCACCTGCTTCTGCTGCCCGCCGGAGAGCAGCCCGGCCAGCGAGTTCCAGCGCTGCGCGACGACCGGGAAGACCTCCTTGACGAAGGCCGTCCGTTCGGCGATCAATGCCTTGTCCTTCAACGTGTAGCCGCCCAGCAGGACGTTCTCGGCCACGGTCATCTCGCGGAAGACGCTGTGCCCCTGCAGGACGTGTGCGACGCCGGAGGCGAGCATCCGCTGCGGCCCCTGGCCGGTCACGTCCACGCCGCCGACGAGGATCCGCCCGGAGCGGGGCCTGAGCAGCCCGCTGGCGACCTTCAGGACGGTGGACTTCCCGGCGCCGTTGGGGCCGACCAGGCAGACGATCTGGCCCGCGGGCACCGAGACGGTCAGGCCGCGCAGCACCGGCGCGGCGCGCCCGTAGCCGGCCTGGATGTCGACGAGTTCGATTTCAGACGCCAAGGTAGGCCCCCAGGACGCGTTCGTCGGAGCGGATGAGCGACGGCGGACCCTCGGCGATCGGGCGGCCGCGGTCGAACACCACGATGTGGTCGCTGACGCTCATCACGAGGTCCATGTTGTGCTCGACGATCACGAACGTGCGCCCCTCGGCGTTGAGTTCGCGGACCAGGGTGCCGATCCGGTCCAGCAGTGCCGGGTTGACGCCGCCGGCCGGCTCGTCGAGCAGGACGGTTTCCGGGTCGCTCATCAGCACACCGGCGAGTTCCAGCAGCTTCTGCTGGCCCCAGGACATGTTGCGCGCCTCCACGTCGGTCAGGTGCTCGATGCCGAGGCGGGTGAGCCAGCCCCGGGCACGGTCGACCTCCGCGTGGGCGCGGGCGCCACGCAGCAGGCCGGTCAGGCCGGTCGGGCGCACGGCCGCGAGGACGTTGTCCAGCGCCGTCATCCGGGGAAAGACGCGGCACAGCTGGAACGTACGGCCGACGCCGGCGTGGACGATGCGGTGCGGGGCCGCGCCGGTGATGTCCCGCCCGCGGTAGGTGACCTGCCCCCCGTCCGGCCGGATCATCCCGGTGACGCAGTTGAAGAAGGTCGTCTTGCCCGACCCGTTCGGCCCGATCAGCGCGTTGACCTTGCCGTGCTGGAACGCGATGGTCGCGCCGTCGAGCGCCACCACGCCACCGAACGCCTTGGTGAGCCCGGCGGTGGCCAACCCTCGTACCTCGCTCATGCCGGCACTCCGCTTCGCTCCGTGCCGTCATGAGGCACCACCGCACTGAGCCAAACGATTCGCTCACTTCGCTCGCTCATGCCGGCACTCCGCTTCGCTCCGTGCCGTCATGAGGCACCACCGCACTGAGCCAAACGACTCGCTCACTTCGCTCGCTCATGCCCGCTCCTCCGTCGACTGGGCCCGCGCACCGGCGGTGCCGGCGGCGGCGTCCACCGGTTCCCGCGCGGCCGGCGCGGCGGCGGCCGTGGCACGCTGCTGGCGCAGCTGCGCGGCCGTGATCTCGCGGATCGAGTTCTGCGCCGGCCGCATCCGACCGAGCAGGGAACCGATCGCAGGCAGCACGCCGTCGGGCATGAAGAGCACGACCAGCGCGAGCAGCAGGCCCGTCGCGACCAGGTGCAGCTGGGTGTCGCCGAACTCCACCTTGAAGTACTCCAGCCCGATGCCGACCACCAGCGCGCCGATCAGCGGGCCGAACAGGTTCCGGACGCCGCCGAGCAGCGCCATCAGCACCAGGTACGAGCCGGTGAGGATGGAGAACTGGAACACCGGGTCGAGGTCGCCGAACCAGAGCGCGTAGAGCCCGCCGCCCAGGGCGGTGAACCCCGCAGAGACCACGAACACCACCAGCTTGTACGCAAAGGTCGGGGTGCCCAGCGCCTCCGCCTTGTCCTCGTCCTCCCGGATGGCCTTCAGCCCGAGGCCGAACCGGGAGCGGTCGACGACCCACCAGGCCAGCAGGGCCAGCGCGAGCAGGCCGGTGAACAGGTAGTAGAACGCCCGGTGGTGCTCCGGACGGAGCAGGTCCGGGAACGGGCGCGGCACCACCAGACCGCGTGACCCGCCGGTGAGCGACGCCCAGCTCTGGAAGACCAGCAGCAGGATCAGCACCAGCGCGATCGAGACGATGACGAACGACGCGCCGCGGACCCGCAGCGCGGCGAAGCCGATCGGTACGGCGAGGGCGGCCACCAGCAGGGCCGCCACCGCGAGGGCCACGAAGCTCGGCAGGCCGGCCTTCGTGACCAGCAGGGCGGTCCCGTAGCCGCCGAGCCCGGCGAGGGCGCCGTGGCCGAGGGAGATGTACCCGGTGAACCCGCCGACGAAGTTCCACGACGTCGAGAGCACCGCGTAGTTGAGCACCACGACGCCCGCCGAGAGGATGTACGGGTTGGGTGCCAGGGACGGGAAGGCCAGCACCGCCGCGGCGAGCAGCACGACCGCCGCCACCTGGAGGGCCCGGTCGAGGCTGCGCCGCGCGGTCACCGCCCCGGCCGGCGGGACGGCCACCGTCGTCGGGTCAGAAGCGCTGGGCAAGGCGACCTCCGAAGAAACCTTGTGGCCGGAACGCCAGCGTCGCGAACAGGGCCAGGTAGAAGATGGTCTGCGCCCAGGTCGTGCCGAGCGGGATCTGCAGCAGGCTCTGCAGCATGCCGAGCACCATCGCGGCCATCGCGGCACCGGGTACGCTGCCCAGCCCGCCCACCACGATGATGGCCATCAGCGGGCCGATCCAGTGCCAGTGCAGCGACGGGTAGATGGTGGTGTCGAGGGCCAGGGCCGTGCCGCCGACGGCCGCGGTGGCGAGGCCGAGGCCGAAGCCGTACCCGGCCACCCGCTCGGTCTCGATGCCCACCAGGCGCGCCGCGTCGCGGTGCTGGATGGTCGCCCGCAGGGCCCAGCCGAAGGTGGTCCTCTTCATCAGCAGGTAGAGGGTGGCCAGGGCGACGGCGGCGAGGCCGAACGCGATCAGCTTGACCACCGCGACCCGGGCACCGAAGATCCCGAAGCTCGCCGAGCCGTAGCCGAGCTGGACCCGCCGCTGGGTGCCGTCGAACACGTAGCCGAGCAGACCCTCGATGGCGACCGCGATCGCGAAGGTCAGCAGCACCGACATCATGGTCAGCGTGGTCGGGCGCAGCCGGGCCAGGAGCAGCCGCTGCAGCAGGACGCCGCAGGCGAAGAAGAGCGGCACGGTGGCAATCATCGACAGCAGCGGATCGACGCCCAGCCGGGTGTGGGACCACCAGGCGAGGTACGCGGCGAGGATGAGGAACGCCGAGTGGGCGATCATCACGACCCGCATGATCCCGAAGTAGAGGGTGAGTCCCGCTGCCAGGAGGGCGTAGAGCCCTCCCAGCAGCAGACCCAGGATGACGCTCTGGAAGAGCAGGGCACCGGAGGGCATGTCGTCCTACCAGGCCGGCTTCGGGTAGACGAGGTCGGTCTCCTTGGCGTCGGCCGGCAGCACGATCTGGATCTTGCCGCCCACCCACTGCTGGATCATGTGGGCGCCCTTGGGCTTGCCCGTCTCGTCCCAGGAGAGCGGGCCGACCACCGTCTCCACGGTGTTGCCGCGGACCCACTCGACCAACTTCTTCTGGCACTCACCCTGCTCGGCGCAGCCCACCGCGGTGATCGCCGCCGCGACGACCTGCCCGGTCGTGTACGCGTTGGCCTCGTCCTCCTCCGGCGGCGAGCCGAACTGCGCGGTGTACTTCTCGACGAACTCCTTGTTGCTCGGGTACGGCGCGTCCTGCGTGTACCCGGTCGGCGAGAGGATCCCCTCGGTCTTGTTGCCGATCGCCGCGGCGAACTCGGGGTTCGTCGGGGCGGTGGAGAAGGCGGCCAGCTTCGGCTGGTACCTGAACTGCTGGAGGGCGACGATCAGGTTCACGCCGTCCTGGTACTGGGAGCCGCCCACCACGAGGTCGGCCCTGGACGACGCGATCTTCGCGGCGATGCTGCCGAAGTCGGTGGTGTTCGGCGGGTAGACCTCGTCGACGACGGTGCGGACGCCGCCCGCTTCGAGCTTCTCCTTCAGTCCGTACGCCGTGCCCTGCGCGAACGGGTCGTCCATGGCCGCGTACGCCGCGGTCTTCGGCCGCTGGTCGGGCGGCAGTGCCAGGATGTACTCGGCCAGGTGGTTGTAGTGGTCGTTCGCCACCGCCGGGGCGGCGTAGAACAGGTTCTTGAAGCCCTGCTCGAAGACCTCCTTCGCCGCGCCCGCCGGCTCGACGAAGAGCATGCCGTACTCCTCGGCGACCCGGGCCGCGGGCACGACGAGACGGGTCGAGAACGGGCCCACCACGAGGTCCACGTTGTCCTTGCCGATCAGCTGCTCGTAGTCGGCGACCACACGGTCCGCGTTGGACTGGTCGTCGAGGATCTTCAGCTCGACCTTGCGGCCCAGGAGGCCGCCCTTGTCATTGGTGATCTTGGCCCAGGCCTCGTAGCCGCGCTGGACACCCTTGCCCGGTTCGGAGAAGTCCCCGGTCAGGGGAAGGGAGATCCCCACGACGATCGGATCGTCGGCGTCGGAGGAGCCCCCGCCACCGCCGCCACCACAGGCCGCCAGCGCGAGGGTGAGGCTCGCGCCGAGTGCTGTCATCCACTGGATTCGCTTCAAACGGGTTGTCATCCCGAGACGCTCCTTTGCCGGGACGGAAGCGCTTGCGAAAGCGCTTTCGTAGACTAGGCTGTGGCTTGCGTCACTGGCAATAGTTCAGCTGACATCGATGTTTCCAGGGAGTTGCCGATGCCCAGGCCAGGCCCGAGACTGCGGCTGATCGACGTGGCGGAGCGCGCGGGCGTCTCCCTGGCGACCGCGTCCCGCGCGCTCGCCGGACGGGAGGGGGTCAGCGAGGAGGTCGCGGGGCGCGTGCGGCAGGTCGCCCAGGAGCTGGGGTATGTCGCCAACCCGTACGCCCGCACCCTCGCCGGCGGCGCGAGTTCGACGGTCGGGCTGGTCGTGCACCAGGTCGACGACCCCTACTTCTCGGAGATCGCCGGCGGGGTCATCCAGGTGGCCGCCGAGGAGGGGCTGCTGGTGCAGATCTGCCACTCCGGCCGGGACCCGGACGCGGAGCTACGCCAGCTACGCCACCTCATCGCGCAGCGGGTCGGGATCATCCTGGTCGCCGGCTCTGGCTACGACGACGCCCGGATCGAGGCCGAGGCCCGCGCGGAGCTCGCCGAGTTCCAGAGCCAGGGCGGCCGGGTCGCCGTCATCGGCCGGCACGCCCTCGGCGTCGACGCGGTCCTGCCCGACAACGAGGCCGGCGGCCGCGCCCTCACCGAGCACCTGCTGGACCTCGGGCACCGCCACATCGCCGTCGCAGCCGGCACGGCCGGGCTCACCACCGTCGCCGACCGGCTCGCCGGCGTGGCGACCGCCCTGCGGCAACGCGGGCTCTCCCTCGACGACCTTCCCGTCGTGCACTGCGACTTCACCCGCGACGGCGGCCGGGTCGCCGCCGAACGGATCCTGCGCGACCACCCCCGCACCACCGCGATCATCGCGCTCAACGATGCGATGGCCATCGGCGTGCTGTCGACGCTGCGGGCGAACCGCATCCCCGTGCCCGAGCGGATGTCGGTCGTCGGGTTCGACGACGTCTCCGTCGCCGCCGACCTCGCCCCCAGCCTCACCACCATCCGGCTGCCGATGACCGACATGGGGCGGATGGCGCTGTCGCTCGCGCTCAAGCCCCGGTCGACCCGCCCCCGCCGCCGGTCGACCGGCCACCTCCTGGTGGTCCGCGACTCGACCGGGCCCGCCCCCACGGTGCTGCCGGCGAGCCGCGCCGAAGGCCACCGCACCGAGGCCGGCGACCTGAGTGGAGC
Organism: Micromonospora sp. NPDC047620; assembly: GCF_043205005.1. Lineage (NCBI taxonomy): Bacteria > Bacillati > Actinomycetota > Actinomycetes > Micromonosporales > Micromonosporaceae > Micromonospora > Micromonospora sp. NPDC047620. Next base: position 65,168 of record NZ_JBIDDG010000019.1, read on the forward strand.
AGTCGGGCCCGTCGGCTGAAACTCTCCGCCGGCACTCGTCGGCCGCCGGTGACGACCGTCCGGCACGCACCGGCCCCGGGGTGCAGGGCGGGTGCGGCGGTGGCGCCTACGCGGGTACGACGACGCAGGCGATGTTGTCGGGCGCCCCCTTCTCGTACGCCAGCTCGGTCAGCCGGTCCGCGACCTGCCCGAACTCGCCGGCCATGCCGAGGGTCGCGGACAGCGCGGCCCGGTCGAGCACCGCGGTGTCGCTCGGCTGACCTGGACGACCCGGTAGCTCGCTGACCCCGATGTCACCGGTCGTCACTGGGCGAGCCACTGACGCACCTCCGAGAAGTCGGCTTCGGTCAGACCCACGTACGGGTCGACACGGCATAACAGCGCTCGCGCCGGATGGTTGACCGTGACCCGGCGCCGGTCAGCCTCTGTTATCTCGTCGTCAAGCCAGACGAACGGCCGTCCCATCGCCCACCAAGCCAGAGTCATGGTCTTCCAGTGCAGGCCGGACTCCGGCTCCTCGTCACCGTCCGGCCACTCGACCACGGGCAGAGCGGGAAGCCCGAGCAGCGGCGAGACAACCTCGTTCGCATCCGCCATCCACGTCGTCGCCCAAACCAGCTCGCATCCCAGGGCCAACAGCCGCCGGCCGTCCTCCGGATCAAGCCGATCGAGCAGCGGGTTGCCTCTACCGTCCGGCGGGACAGCGCCTCCTGGCGAAAGCTTGCGGCTCCCCGAGCGGGCTTTGAACGGGATCAGCGGCCCATCCACGTCGAGAAAGATCAAGGTGCTGTCGTCACGGCCGCCCATCGGTTGTGACCTTATCGTGGGTTACGAGCCTGTGCTGCAGCCTGATCCAGACGATGCGGCCATCGCTGTGGCATGCATGGCATACAAGTCGTGAGGAGACTTGGGGTTGCGCTCACGTTCGGGGTTTGCCGAAGAAGGGAAGACGTCTCGTCCTCGGCTGCATCCCTAGACCGATTCGACATCCTGCTGGGCCGACGCTGTGTACCGCCGTTCGCGTCATGCCACCGCTTCAGAAAGAGCTTCAGACCGCAGGGGCAACAACGAAGTGAACGATCCCACTTGAACGTATATCGCACCGGGGGCCTTGCCACAAGACCCGGGGTCTACCGCAGAATCGTCGGCCGGACCCAAAACGGACGAGGAAATGGTGCACGACGTGCGTGTGTTGTTGACGACCCATGGCAGGCCCGGTGACGTCGAACCGCTGGCCGCGTTCGGGGTGCGATCGCGGCCGATCGGCGCGGAGATGTGGGTGTGCGCGCCGCCCGAACGGACGGAGGGGCCAGCCGACCGTCACAGGGGAAGGCAGGGCGAGGTGACGACAACCCCAGAAGGTGGGACCGAGCTCGAGACGCGGGTGATCCGCCCGGTGGGTGGGGTGCGGCGCGGGACGGCCGCCTCGGAGGTATCGCGATGATCGAGCAGTACGTGTTGAATCTTCAAGAGGTCAACGAGACGCAGGTCGCGGTCGTTGGCGGCAAGGGCGCGCACCTGGGTGCGTTATCGCGAATCGACGGCATCCGGGTGCCGGCTGGCTTTTGCGTGACGACGGACGCCTTCCGGCGGATCATCGCCGAAGCGCCGCCGATCGACGGCATGCTCGACCAGCTGTCGCGCCTGAAGCCGGACGACCGGGAGGCGATCCGCACGCTCAGCGCGGATATCCGCCGGACCATCGAAGCGATCGTCCTCCCCGACGATGTGGCGGCAGCCATCACCCGGGCTCTCACCCAGCTGGGTGAGCGAACTGCCTACGCCGTCCGGTCCAGCGCGACGGCAGAGGACCTGCCGACGGCCTCCTTCGCAGGGCAGCAGGACACGTACCTGAACATCATGGGGCTGGCGGCGATCCTCCAGCACGTCAGCCGGTGCTGGGCCTCGCTGTTCACCGAGCGGGCCGTGACCTACCGTCAGCGCAACGGCATCGACCACCGCACCGTCCACATGGCCGTTGTCGTGCAGAAGATGGTTTTTCCGCAGGTGGCCGGCGTCCTGTTCACGGCCGACCCCGTCACGTCCAACCGGAAGGTCGCCTCTGTGGAGGCCAGCTTCGGCCTCGGCGAGGCCCTGGTCTCCGGGTTGGTGAACGCGGACGCCTACAAGGTGCGCGACGGTGAGATCATCGACAAGGCGATCGCCACCAAGCGGCTCGCCATCCACGCCCTGCCGGCTGGCGGGACGAAGGAACAGGCGGTCGACTCGCAGCGGCAGGAGCAGCCGGCGCTGACGGATGCGCAGGTCGTGCGGCTGGTGCAGCTGGGCCGGCGGATCGAGGCCCACTTCGGTCATCCTCAGGACATCGAATGGTGCCTGGTCGACGGTGACTTCCATGTCGTCCAGAGCCGGCCGATCACCACGCTGTTCCCCGTCCCCGAGGCCGGCGACGGAGCCAACCACGTCTACGTCTCCGTCGGTCACCAGCAGATGATGACCGACCCCATGAAACCCCTGGGGCTTTCCATGTGGAAGCTGACGGCCCTCGCGCCGATGCAGGACGCCGGTGGGAGGCTGTTCGTCGACGTCACCCGAGCCCTGGCAACGCCGTCGAGCCGCGCCGGCCTGCTGGAGGCCATGGGAAAATCCGATCCGCTGACCAGGAACGCGATGGAGACCGTCATCGACCGCGGCGACTTCATCCCGTCGCTGCCCGATCAGGGTCCGGCAGGGCCGCCCGGTGGTGGCGGCGCCCCCGAACCGGTCGAGACCGACCCGGCCATCGTCACCGAGCTGATCGAACGCAGCCAGGCCTCCGTCGCCACCTTGCAGCGCGACATCGCGACGAAGTCCGGGCCGGCGCTGTTCGACTTCCTCCTGGCGTCCTTTCAGGAGCACAAGCGGCTCCTCGGCGATCCGCGGAGCATGCAGGTGATCATGGCGGGGATGGAAGCCTCGTGGTGGCTCAACGAGCAGTTGCAGGCGTGGCTGGGCGAAAAGAATGCGGCCGACACGCTCACGTTGTCCGCGCCCCACAACGTCACGTCGGAGATGGGGCTGGCGCTCCTGGACGTCGCCGACGTCATCCGCCCGCATCCGGAGGTGGTGGCCTTCCTGCAGGAGGTCAGGGACGAAGGCTTCCTGGATGAGTTGGCCGAGCTCCCGGGCGGCCGGGATGCGCGAGACGCCATCAGGGCCTACCTCGACAGGTACGGCATGCGCTGCGTCGGCGAGATCGACATCACGAGGCCGCGTTGGGGCGAACGCCCCACCACGCTGGTGTCCGTCATCCTCGACAACATCAGGAACTTCGAGCCGGGCGCTCGCGAGCGGCGCGTCGAGCAGGGGCGCCAGGAGGCGGAGAAGAAGGAACACGACGTCCTGGAGCGCTTGCGTGCGCTGCCGGACGGGGAGCGGAAAGCCGAAGAGACCAAGCGGATGATCGACCGAGTCCGGACCTTCATCGGGTACCGGGAGTATCCGAAGTACGGCATTGTCAGCCGCTACTTCGTCTACAAGCAGGCCCTGCTGAAAGAGGCCGAGCGCCTCGTGCAGGCCAACGTGCTTCGTGAGAAGGAAGACAGCTTCTACCTCACGTTCCAGGAGCTTCACGACGCCGTGCGCACGAACCAGGCGGATTATCAGCTCATCCGGCGGCGCAAGGACGCGTTCAGGTCGTATCAAGCACTCACACCGCCCCGGGTGCTCACGTCGGAAGGGGAAGGCGTCGCCGGGGCGTACCGACGAGACGATGTGCCGGACGACGCGCTGGTCGGCCTCCCGGTTTCCGGTGGAATCGTCGAGGGGCGAGCTCGCGTCATCCTGGACATGTCCGAGGCCGACCTCGCACCAGGCGACATCCTGGTCACCGCCTACACCGACCCGAGTTGGTCACCCCTGTTCGTCGTGGTTGAGGGGCTGGTGACGGAGGCGGGCGGCCTCATGACCCACGGGGCGGTGGTCGCCCGGGAGTACGGCCTGCCCGCCGTCGTCGGTGTGGAGCACGCGACCAAGCTGATCCGGGATGGGCAGCGGATTCGCGTGCACGGAACCGACGGGTACGTCGAGATCCTGCCTTGACTCCCATCGACCGAGAGGGATATCCGGCGACGACCCCGTCGGCGACCAGGAAGGAGGCAGCACGATGAGGCTGCCGCCTGATCGTTAGTTGTCGTGCTGGGACCGGCCGAGCCGGTGGCCAGCAGGAGACCGGGTCAGTCGTCGGTGCCGCGGCCGCTGGCCGGGGTCAACTGCCCGCCACCGCCGCTACAGGCTGAGGTGTCGTCTGCCTCATCCCACAGCTGCAGCAGCAGGCGGTTGACCTCGTCCGGGCGCTGCTGATGCGGTGCATGGTCCGCCCCCGGCACTCGATGCAGGCGGGCGCCGATCCGCCGCGCCACGATGCTGGCGGTGACGATCAACGCCTCGCCGGTACTGGACCGGTAGTCTGACTGCGCGGTTTCCCAGGTGCCCGCGAGCACCAGCTTGGGGTAGTCGTGCGGGCGGAGCGCGTCGACAGGCAGGTCGGCCTCCCAACACGGGCGCTCCCGCAGGGCGGTTTCCGCGGCCCGCACCGCGAACTCTCGGGGCTCGGGGATCACATGTTCGTCCGGGCCGTACGCCGCGAGGAGGTATTCCTCCGCCGACATCGATCGCGAGGCCGCCACGTACCGCCGGTTGTTCTCCAGCGCTGCGGCCACGACCGGGTGGTCGGCCGCGACCGCCAGCGCCGACGGCTCGATCAACGCCAGCGAGCGCACCAACTCCGGGCGCCGGACCGCGGCGAGGAGCGCGACTACGCCGCCGTACGAGTGACCCACGAGATGAGTGGGTCGATCCATCAGCTCGAGGATGTCGTCGGCGTCCACGTCGTAGTCGCCCTGCTCGGTGTCCGGACTGGCGCCGAAGCCACGCCGGTCGACTACCAGAATCCGTCGATGACCGGCGAGTGGCTGCTGCGCCCCGAACGCGGCGAGTCCCCATGTCATGGTGCCGTGGATCAGGATGACCTGGTCGTCACGTGCTTGGGGCGCGTCCCAGGTGGTGACGTGCAAGGGAAGCATGGGCCCGAAGGTAGCTGATGGAAGGTCCGCCACGGCACGTTGACGGAGCGGGACAGGCAACGCCGACTACGCAGAAGCGGCGGTCCCTGCGGCGGAGCCGTAGGAACTTTGCTGACAGGATCACGCGATGGCCGCGGGCCAGAGCGTAACCCCGGCGTCCATCGGCACCGTCGTGAACCAGGGCTTCCGCGTCGCGGTTCGACGCACGTATCGATGTCACCGCCCGGGATCGGGCTGCCGGCCGGGACGGCTGGCGGAAGCCACTGCACCGGTACCCACGGCCGGACGAGGTTCTCGCGCCGGACTGAAGACGCCGGCTCGCAGGGCCGCGGCGGCCGCGGCGGCGGCACGTCGGGCGAACTCCTCGTCGATGGGTTCGTCGACGACGAGCAGCCGCAGGAAGAAGGGCGCGCCCAGGATCTCGATCGCGGCCCGGATATCGGTGCCCTCAGCCAGTTCGCCGCAGGCGACCGCGTGGTCGACGACGGCCTCGGCCAGGCCGAACCGTTCGGCGAAGAAGCCGCGGACAACCTGCGCGGCGCGCGGGTTGCGGGGCGCGGCCGCGGCCAGGGCCATGATCAGGTCGCCAGGTTCGCCGGTCATGCCGCGCCGGATCAGCAACGCCAGTTCTTCGAGGTCAGTCTCGAGGTCGCCGGTGTCCGGGATCGGGACGACCGCACTGGCGTATTCGCTGAGCAGGTCGCCGAGGACGCCTTCCAGGTCGGTCCACCGGCGGTAGACCGACGTCTTGTTGACGCCGGCCGCCTGGGCGATCCGTTCGACGGTCAGCTCGCCGTACCCGTCAACGAGAAGACCACGGGCAGCCGCGAGGACCGCGGCCCGGACACGGGCGCTGCGCCCGCCCGGTCGCTGGCCGGCAGACATCGGACACCTCCTTTAACGCACCGACTGTTGCGTTACCTCCTCCCATCATGTCAGACTCAAAAAGCAACACGAGTTGCGATTGGAGAAGCTATGAAGACCACTGTCTGCGTCGTCGGCGGCGGGCCCGCCGGGCTCGTCCTGGGGCTGCTGCTCGCTCGACAGGGAGTGGAGGTCACCGTGTTGGAGAAGCACGGCGACTTCCTCCGGGACTTCCGCGGCGACACCGTACATCCCTCCACACTGGACATGCTCGACGAGATCGGGCTCGGCGAACGGGTCGCGGCGCTGCCGGGGCGCAAGGCCGGCGCGTTGCGCGTCACCTTCGACGACGGCACATACAGCGTCGCGGACTTCACGCGCCTGCCGGCGCCGCACAACTACCTGTACTTCGTTCCCCAGTGGGACTTCCTGGAGATGCTCGCGACCGAGGCGGCGAGGTTCCCCACCTTCACGCTGCTTCGCTCCACCACCGTGACGGGCCTGCTCCGCGACGCGTCCGGCGTCGTCACCGGCGTGCGCGCTGTTGGCCCTGAGGGCGAACTGGAGATCGGGGCGTCGCTCACCGTCGCCTGCGACGGCCGCGATTCGGTGGTACGCCGCGAGCTCGGCCTGCGGCCGGTCGACTACGGCGCGCCCATGGACGTGCTGTGGTTCCGGATCTCGCGCCGCGCAGACGACGGCGACGGCCTGGCGATGCGGGTCGGCGCCGGCGGGCTGATGCTCGCCATCGACCGCGGCGACTACTACCAGTGCGCGTACGTCATCGCCAAGGGCGGCTACGAGACGATCCGCGCAGCCGGGCTGGAGGCGCTGCGGGAACAGGTGACGCGGCGGCACCCCGTCCTCGCCGACCGGGTCGGTGAGCTCGCCACCTGGGACGACGTCAAGCTGCTGACGGTGAAGGTCAACCGGCTGCAGCGCTGGCACGCGCCCGGCGCGCTGCTCATCGGCGACGCCGCACACGCCATGTCCCCGATCGGCGGCGTCGGCATCAACCTGGCGGTGCAGGACGCCGCGGCCACCGCCCGGATGCTGGGCCCGAACCTCGCCGCCGGGCAGCCGGTCACCGAAGCCGACCTCGCCGCGGTGCAGAAGCGCCGGCACTTGCCGACGGTGCTGACACAGAACATCCAGCGCGCCGCACAGCGGCGCATCGTCGACCCGCTGCTGCACGCCACCGGCCGGATCGACGCCCCGACGCCAATGCGCCTGGCGAGACGGTTCCCGGCACTACAGGCCCTCCCCGCCCGGCTGGTCGGTATCGGCGTACGCCCCGAACACGTACGCTGACCCACCCGCCCCGACAACCGGGCGGAAACCGCTGGGTCGTCGGGTCCGTGCAGTCTGGACCAGTAGACCCCAGCCGGCGGCCGGGTTTGGGTTCTGGCCCAGACGTTGGTGCGAGGTCGACCCGGCGAGCGCCCGTGATTGCTGGGTCGGGTCCGTCACGATGGGCGCTCACCCGGACATGGAGTAGGCGTGGGTTCGGGGACTGAGCACGAGGACCGCTTCCGACGCGTCTACGCGGCGAACTTCGAGCAGCTGCTGGCGTACGCCATGCGGCGCGTCGAGCAGCCCGAAGACGCGGCGGATGTAGTCGCCGAGACGTTTCTCGTCGCCTGGCGGCGCAGCCGTGACATGCCGCCGGAGGCTGAGGTTCGGCTGTGGCTGTACGGCGTGGCCCGACGGGTGCTGGCCAACCACCACCGCGGCGGAGTGCGCCGGGATCGGCTCGGTGAACGGTTGCGGCAACGACTCAGGGTCGCCGTCGCCGTCGACCCGGGCAGTGAGGTGCCCGAACGACTCACGGTCCGCGCCGCGCTGGCCCGGCTGGGTGAGTTGGATCGCGAGGTGTTGATGCTGACCTTCTGGGAGGGCCTGGAGCCGCGCGAGGCCGCTGCGGTCCTTCACGTGAGCCCGGCTGCGGTCCGTACCCGGCTGTCGCGTGCCCGGGCCCGTTTGCGAGATCTCGTCGGTGACGACCTCGGCCCGCCCGGACATGTACTCGACGTCATGGCAGCACGCACCTCGGAGGAGGGCAGATGACCGACGAGCATCTCGGCCGGATGGTCCGAGACGCCGACCCGTACCGACCCGACGTCATCAGGCACCTCGACGGGGCCGCGCAGAACCTCTTGGAGGAGATCATGTCCGTGCCGACCCTCGGACCCGTCGCCGAGCCGCCCGGCAAACGCCCCCGGGCGCGCCGCGGCATGATGAGCGGGCTCGCCGGCGCAAGCGTCGCGGCCACCCTTCTCGCCGGTGTCCTGGCCGTCTCGATCATGAAAGTCGATCAGCCGGAAGGGCGCCCGGCGACCCCGCCGATCACCTCCGAAGCGACGGACCCGGCCGCGTATTCGGCGATGGTGCTCAAGGCGGCCGAGGAGAACCCGCGGCTGCTGATCGACCAGCCTGGCTGGAAGGCGACCACCGTCTACGGGTTCGCCGAGAAGGAGGGCACCATCGCGTTCAGCAACGGCGGACGGCAACTGGAGATGAACTGGTACCCGGCCGCCCAGTACGACGGCTACCACAAGGATCGGCTCCAGGTCAGCAAGCCGGAACCGGTGAAGGTCGACGGCTGGCCGGCCGACCTGTTCCGGTACAGCGCGAGCGACTTCGCCGTCATGCTCCGTCCCCGCGACGGTTCCTTCGTCGAACTGCGTACCGGGAGCGCCTGGACGCGGAGCGAGTTCGATCGCGTTGTCGCCGACGTGGTCCGCGTCGACGCCCGCACCTGGCTGGCCGCGCTTCCGGCCGAGATCGTCACACCCGAGCGGGTGAACGAGCAGGCGGCCAAGGTACTCGCCGACGTGCCGCTCCCTCCAGGCTTCGACATCGCCGCACTGACCGGCCTCGGCACCAACGACGCCTACCAGTTCGGTGCCAAGGTGACCAGCCGGATCGGCTGCGGATGGATCGCCGAATGGCTGCGGGCGAAAGAGGCCGGCGACGACGCCGCCCTCCAGCGGGCCGCGGACGCGTTGCGCAGTAGCCACAAGTGGAAGGTGCTACACCAGATGAACGACGAGGGTGACTGGCCGGAGGTGTTCTGGGAGACCGCCGACAAGGTGGCCGCCGGAAGCCCGCCCGCCGGGTACAAAGAGGCCCTGGGCTGCGAGTAGCCGTCCCGGACCGCCGAGCAGTTCTCGGGCGGGCGCTGAGGATCCGCTGATCCTCAGCGCCCGGCGCCTGCTCTGCGTCTCATCGCGCTCGGGGGCAGCAGCGGCGATTCCAGATCCGCCTCCGAGCAACTCGGGGCAGACAAAGGTATCCGGCATGAGGGAGCCACTCCAGAAAATGGGCACCCCCCGGTGCCGCCCTTTCCAGAGCCGCTCGAAGCGAGCCTTCGGGCGTGCGCCATCACCGCACCCGCTAGGTATTCCACATGTGCACAGCATGTATCCTAGATGTGTGTCTGCTACCCGATCTTCCTCGTCCTCTTCCTCGGCGTCGGTGCAGGTTCTGACGCGGCGGCTGCACAACGCCCGCAGGCTCAACGTGGCGCTCGCCGTCGCGGCCGTGTTCCTCCTCGTCGTGGCCATTGCCGGGTCCGGCAGCGGCAAGACCGCCGGGTCCGGCAGCGGAAAGACGGGTGCCGAACGGTCGGCGCCGAACGGCACCGCCGGAACCCCATCCGGCGGCACGGACGCGGCAGACCCCATCGCGTTACGCGATCCGAAGGACCCCCTCGCCGTCGGCGATGTCGATGCGCCGGTGGTCCTGGTCGAGTTCGCGGACCTACGCTGCCCCTACTGCGCCCTGTTCGCCCAGCAGACCCTGCCAGCGCTGCTCAAGGACTACGTCGACACCGGAAAGGTTCGCTACGAGTTCCGTGACGTGGCCTTCTTCGGCGACCAATCGGTCGACGCCGCCGTCGCGCTGCGCGCCGCAGCCGAGCAGGGCCGCTTCATGCAGTACCTGACCGCGGTCTACGGCGCCGCCCCAGAGAACAAGCATCCTGACCTGTCCCGCAAGAAGCTGATCGCGTTCGCCCGATCTGCTGGTGTCCCCGACATGGCGGCATTCGAGAGCGACCTCGACCGCAAGGATCTGCGCGACGCGGTGAATGCCGCCACCAGCGAAGCCCATCAACTGGGGATCACCAGCGTCCCGTTCTTCGTCGCCGGAGACCAGGCACTGTCCGGCGCTCAGCCCCTCGCCGCGTTCCGGCAGCTTCTCGACGCTCAGCTCGCGAAGGCTGGCCCGCGGTGAGCATCGGCCTGGCCGGAGCCCTCATCGGAGGCATCCTCACCTTGCTGAGCCCGTGTTCGGTGATGCTGCTGCCGGCCTTCTTCGCCTACGCCTTCACCAACCCCACCCGGCTGGTTGCCCGCACCACGGTGTTCTACTTGGGCCTGCTGACGACCCTCGTGCCCATCGGTGTTCTCGCCGGGAGTCTGGGTGCGGTCATCAGTCAGCACCGCGCTCTTCTGGTGACCCTCGCCGCTGGCGTCGTGATTGTGCTGGGGCTGGTGCAGCTCGCAGGCGTCTCCCTGCCGGCCTTCAGCCGCACCTCCGCCGGGGAGACCACTTCGACTGCGTCGGTGTTCCTCCTCGGCACCGTCTACGGGCTGGCCGGCGTGTGCGCGGGCCCTGTTCTCGGCTCCGTACTGGCTCTGGCCGCGCTCGGCGGCGACCCGCTCTACGGTGGGATTGTCCTGGCCGTGTTCGCCTTCGGCATGGCCGTCCCGCTGTTCGTGCTGGCGATCGCCTGGTCGAGAGTGCCGTGGGTGCGCCGCCTGGTGCGTCCCCGCCAGCTCCGCATCGGCCGGTGGACCAATACCTGGACTCAGATCGTGAGCGGGGGCCTGGGCATCGGCTTGGGCGTCCTGCTCGTCGTGACCGACGGCACCGCCTCACTCAGTGGCATCCTCGGCACCTCCCAGCAGTTCACCATCGAATCCCGCGCCCTGGCTGGCGCCTCGCGCATCTCCGACCTGGCCGTCGTCCTGGCCGCACTTCTCGTCCTCGCGGCCGCGTGGCTCGTCCACCGCCGCCGGTCAGCGGTCTACGAACAGCAAACGTCCCCCAACCAGCACGGGGGCGAGTAACGCGGTAGCCGCGGCGGTTACCGGCGCCCACTCCGGTCCGGAGAAGATGGTTCCCATGTCGACGACAGAGAGCGCCTCCGAGCGCGCCTACGCGGCCATCCGCGCAGGCATCCTCAACGGGGCACACAAACCCGACACGATGCTCGGCGAAGCCAGTCTCGCCGCCGAGCTCGGCGTCAGTCGCACCCCTGTGCGGGCCGCCCTGGCCCGGCTCCAGGACGAAGGCTGGATCACCGTGTATCCCAAGCGCGGCGCTCTCGTACGCAGGATGAGCGAAAAGGTCGCGGAGGATCTCGCCGACGCCCGGCTCATGCTCGAGGCCAGGGCGGTGCAGCGCGCCACACCTGAGCGCCGGCTGGCCCTCGCCGCACGCCTTGAGCAGGAGATCGACCAGCAGAAGCAAGCACTCGCCGACGGCGACGTGAACTGCTTCATCGAGCTCACGATCGCCTTCCACCGCTCCTTCGTCGAGGTCGGCGGCAATCTGGTGATGCTCGAACTCAACGACCGACTCGCCGACCGTCAGCGCTTCTTGCTCCTGAGCTACGGCGAGACCCTTCTGGCCCGCTGCGAAGCCATCATCGCCGAGCACGAGGACCTCATCGCCTGTCTACGCGCCGACGACGCCCAGGGCTTCGCCGAGGCCCTCCGCTCGCACGTGGGCGACACCTACGGTTTCGACCTGCGGCAGCTGGGCAGGTGACCACTCGCCGCGCCGCGCCGCCCGCCTGATGCTGGTCGAGGGCGCCGGCTGCGGTTCGCGCAGTGCCCCGGATGAGGCGGGCAAGGCACCACCGCAGGACGCCCGCAGCGTTGCTTGTGCCGCTGCGGCAGCCCGACACTGCCTGACACCGGTACGCCAGGCGCGCGGCATGGTCCGCGGGGCCGGGGGCTAGTTGCGCCCGGCCATGACGCCGCCGTCGACGTCCCAGAGCGCGCCGGTGACCCAGCCGGTCTGGTCCGACAGCAGGAATGCCACGGTGGCGGCGACGTCGTCGGGGTCTCCGGTACGCCCGAGGGGTGGAAGGAGTTGAACCCGTCGAACGCGGAGGCGACGTCCGCCTTGGGGATGAACTCCTCGTAGATGGGGGTGCGGACGACGGCGGGCGCGACCGCGTTCACCCGGATGCCGTGCGGGGCGAGTTCCAGGGCCAGGTGCTGGGTGAGGGCGTGCAGCCCGGCGTTGGCCATGGAGTATGCCGACGACTGCGTCGCCGGGACAGCTCGGCACGTGAGATGAAAGGAAGACGCGCATGCCGCATCCTGACGGCCAGCCCGTCGTCGTGATCGGGGCGGGAGCTGCGGGACTGGCCGCGGCCACCGCCCTGACCGACGCCGGGTGCGACACCCTGTGCCTGGAGGCCCGCAACCGCCCCGGAGGCCGCCTCCTCAGCACCCCCGTGGGCCGGGAGAGCGCCCTCGACCTGGGGGCCACCTGGTTCTGGGACGGGGAGCACCGGGTGCAAGCCCTCGTCACCCGGCTCGGCCTCGGCACCTTCGCGCAGCACACCGCGGGCAGCGGACTCTTCCAGGACGTCACCGGCACCCACCGGCTGCCGGGCAATTCGTCGCCGGCACCGCGATGATCACCGACGCGGTGCCCCTGGCCAACCGGGCCAAGACCCAGGGCATGGTGGACGTGTCCATCGCTGTCGCCGGCGCCACCGGCGGCCTGGCCTCCGGCCTGGTCGTCTCCGCCGCCGGCTATCCGGTCCTGGCGCTCATCGGCGGCCTCGTGTCCCTCGCCATCCTGCCCGCCATCACCGCCACCGCGAGGAGCCGATGAACCCGCCCACCGACCCTGCCGTCCGCACCGTCGACGGCAGCGGCCTTCTCTGCGTCACCCTCCTGCTCCGCCTGCGGAAGGAAATCGACGGCGTCCCGCCGGGCACCATCGTGCACGTCATCGCCACCGACCCCGCCGCACCCATCGACCTACCCGCCTGGTGCCATCTGACCGGCCACACCTGGCTCGGCCGCCAGCCATCCGGGTCCGGCACGGTCTACGCGATCCGCGTCACCGCAGCAGCCACACCGGTCGACCAGCAGCGGCCCTGGATCACCCGCCGCTGACCGGCCTGCGGGGTGTTCACCCACTTCACCGTGCCGAGCGTAAGCCGCTGTCGATTCGGCGATCCCCTGCCCGGTCGGGGTCAGCATCGGCTGCGACGGCGGGTCATCTACTCCCGGGATGGCCCGTACGCCGCGGTCGCCGGGGCCGGCGACGGCGCTGCCACCACTGGCGCGGGTCGGGTCGGTGCGGCGGCCGCGGTTCCCGCGGCACCGTGTCTGACCCGCCCGCAAGCCGCGTGCTCCGGTGACATCGTGGGAAATGCCTGTGGAGGGCGACGCGGACGTCGTTGCCGCGACGGCTAGTGAATCCGGTGCTGCGCTCTCCACCGGTCGATCAGGGCGGGCAGCTCCCGCCAGAGATAGTCGTAGAAGTCGCGCATCTCGACTAGGCGGCGATGCGCCGCGCTGTCCTCACCCGTGACCGCGATGCCCTGCTCGGCAGCCTCGCGCATCACCTTCACCAACTGGTTCTGATCCGACATCAGGATGGCCCAGGCGCCTTCACGGAAGCGGAAGTGCTCCCGACGACTGCCAGGGGCGGGCACCCGCTCGACCAACCCGACCGAGGTGAGTGACTTCAAGGCCGTCGAGACGCTGCCGGAGCTGATGGTCAGCAACTCGGTGATCTCACCGGCCGTGAGTGTGTCCCGTTCGGTGAAGAGTAGCGCCGCGAGCACCCGCGCGGTCATCCGCTGCATGCCCCCCTGGGTGAGAGTCAAGGCAAGGTGCTCCGCGGGATCACTCAACGCTGACATCGGGGTCCTCTCGTCGCTCATTTCGACGAGATCTTAACACTTCAAAGTCTTCAGAGATTTCTGAAACTTCGGTACTGTCGGAGTCATGGGAGACGCGATTCGGCTGGAGAAGCTGAGCAAGACGTACGGATCTCGCCGCGGGTTGGTCGACCTCAACCTGACGGTGACCGAGGGCGAGGTATTCGGCTACCTTGGGCCGAACGGGGCAGGGAAGTCGACCACCATCCGGCTTCTGCTGGATCTGATCCGGCCCACCGGCGGCCGGGCACGGCTGTTCGACCGCGACCCGCGCGAGCACGCGGTCGGGCTGCACCACCGGATCGGCTACCTGGCCGGCGACTTCGTGGTCAACCCGCGCCAGCGGGTCGGGGAGTGCCTGGCCTTCCTGGCCGACCTGCGTGGCGGCGTCCCCAAGACCCGCATAACGGACCTGGCCGCCCGCCTGGATCTGGACCTGTCCGCTCGAATCAGGACGCTGTCCAAGGGCAACCGGCAGAAGGTCGGCCTGGTGCAGGCCTTCATGCACGAGCCCGACCTGCTGATTCTCGACGAGCCGACCTCCGGGCTGGACCCACTGGTACAGCAGACCTTCCTGGACCTCGTCCGCGAGGCCAAAGCCGCCGGACAGACCGTCTTCATGTCCTCGCACATCATGACCGAGGTCCAAGCGGTCGCCGACAGGGTCGGCATCATCCGCGAGGGCCGCCTCGTCGCCCTCGACACCGTCGCCCGGCTCCGCGAGCACGCCGTGCACCGCTTCGAGATCACCTTCGCCGGCCCGGTCGACCAGGTGGCCCTCGCCGCACTGCCCGGGATCTCCGACCTGACCGTCGACGGCTCGAGCGCCCGCTTTGCCCTGGCCACCGGCCCCGACGCGCTGATCCGGGTCCTCGCCCGCCACCAAGTCGCGAGCCTGCGCGCCAGCGAACCCGACCTCGAAGAACTCTTCTTCGCCTACTACCGACAGACCGACCCCGCCGAGACCGGCGTCAAGGAGACCAGCCATGCCTAACATCCTGACCAAGACCCTCTGGGACTCCCGCCGCAGCCTCGCAGGCTTCGCCGTCGGCACCGCTCTGGTCGGCACCATGTACGCCGGTTTCTACCCCCAGGTCGCCGACGGCGCGATGGGCCAAGCCGTCGAGGGCTTCTCCCCCGCGCTGCGCGACGCGCTCAACATGGAAGACATCGCCAGCGCCGCCGGCTACCTCGGCTCCAGCGTGTTCGGCATAATTCTCCCCCTGATCGCCGTCAGCTACGGTGTCGCCACCGGCACCCGGGCCATCGCCGGTGACGAGGAGGCCGGCTACCTCGACCTGCTCCTCGCCCACCCCGTCAGCCGTACCCGGCTCCTGCTGCACCGCTGCGGCGCGCTCGCCGTCGGCGCCGCTACCCTCGCCAGCCTCGTCCTGCTCGCCATGCTCGCCGTCCGCGGCAGCGCCCAACTCGACACCATCCGCGTGGACCAGTTCGCCGCCCAATGCTTAGCGCTGGCGCTGCTCGCCACCCTCTTCGGCACCATCGCCGTCACCATCGGCGCGGCCACCGGCAGCCGGGCCGCCGCGCTCGGCGGCAGCGCCGGCATCGGTGTCCTCGGGTACGTGGCGAACACCTTCGCCGGCCAGATCGGCGCCGACGCAATCCGCTACGCCTCCCCGTTCCACTACTACATCGGCAACGAGCCGCTCCGAAACGGCTTCCAATGGGCCGACCTCGGCATTCTCTCCGCCACAATCGCCGTACTCGTGCTGGTCGCCGTCACCGCGTTCAACCGGCGCGACCTCACCAGCTGAACCCGGCCGCACCCGTCCCGCCGACCTGGCAATCCAGCGGCGGGACGGGGCGGCGCATGACCAGCAAGCGTCGAGGATCTCCCACCGGTCGGGGCGGAACATGTCGACCACGACGTCTGCGCCCTCCGAAGGACTCGAACCCCTAACCTTCCGGCGCATAGGTCGGGTTGAGGGAGAAGTAGTCCTCCTCTTCCTGGGCGAGGTGGAGCCGGAGCACGGCGTCCAGGCCGTACAGGGCGGCCAGCAGGTCGGGCACCTCCTCGCGGCGCAGCCGGCCGTCCGGATGCTGGGCCAGGTGGCCGCCGATCCGGTTCATCAGCCGGTGGATCTCCACGTGCGCGCGGCTCATCGTCGAGGTCGCGTCGTCGCCGCCGAGCGGGCCCGCCAACGCCGGGTAGAGGTGGCGTTCCTCGGCCGCCTCGTGCGGCAGCACCTCGTCGACCAGGCGGCGGTGCACCTCGCGCAGCGCCGGCACGCACTCCAGCGCGTCGGGGTGGGTCGCCACCAGGTCGGCGGTGTCGCGCAGCCGGGTCAGCATGTCCCGCACCCCGCCGTGCTCGCCGGCGTACCGGTCGAGCAGTTTCCGGGTTTCCGGCGGGACGTCGCGGCGGCGCAGGCCGCCCCCGAGGGCGCGCAGCGCGTTGAGGATCACCAGCACGTCGATGCCCTCCTGGAGGAACGCGCCGGCGACCGGGGGCAGCCCGCCGGCCGCCGCGGCGATCATGGCGACGACGGCCAGGCCCATGCCGACGGTGGCGCTCTGCACCGCGATGCGGCGCGCGTACCGGGCGATGTCGACGGCGTCGGCGAGCCGGTCCAGCCGCCCACCGGCCGCTCCGGTACGCACTCGCGCGGTTCCGCCCTCACCTACGGATCGTCCCAGCAGCGCGGGCGACCGGACCAGGCAACCGAGGTAATCCGGGAGGCCGGGGCAAGATCCCAGCCAGCGAAACATCCCTGGCGAATGCCATTAGCGATCCGAGGCTTGACGCCGAGCTACTCCGCCGCCCCGTTCTCCTCGCCGCCCCGGTTTCCTCCGGCGGCCAGCACCTCGGCGAAGAACCGCAACCGGACCTCGTCCTGCACCGACTCACCGCCTTCGTGCCCGTTGAACGGATACACCTCCATCCGGGACGGGCCGGCATAGTGGTGGTAGGCGCCGAACACCGTCGACGCCGGGCAACTGGCGTCCATCAGCGCCACGCTGAACAGTGCCGGGCAGCGCCCCCGGACGGCAAAGTTGACCCCATCGACATAGCTCAACGTGTCGAAGACCCGCTCCACGTTGCCCCGGTGGACCTTCAGGTATTTGACGATCTCCTGGTAGGGGCCGGCGGTGGCCCGCTCGGCGCCACGCCGGAAGTCACAGAGGAACGGCACGTCGGGCGCGACCGCGCGCAGCCGGGGGTCGAGGGCCGCGACCGCCAGCGACAGCCCGCCGCCCTGGCTGATCCCGGTGGCCACCACCTGGTCCGGGTCGACCAGCGGATGCGTCCGGGCCGCCTGCACGGCCCGCACCGCGTCGGTGACCACCCGCCGGTAGTAGAGGGTCCGGGGGTCGAGCACGCCCCGGGTGACGAAGCCGGGATGCTGCGGGTTGCCGCCGGCCGGCTCGCGGTCGGGGGTCGCTCCGGCGCTCCACCCGCTGCCCTGGCCGCGTACGTCCATGAACAGGTGGGCATAGCCCGAGGCGGCGTAGAGCAGGTTCTCGTGCGGCAGGCCCCGGCCGCCGCCGTAACCGGGAAACTCCACCACGCACGGCAGCGGCTCCTCGGCACCGGCCGGGACGGCGAGCCACGCCTTGATCCGGTCGCCGCCGAAGCCACTGAACGTCACGTCGTGGACGGTGATCGCCCGCAGCGGCGAGTCGACTGGCTCGAAGGTGGCATCCAGCTCGCGGCGGGCCGCCTCGGCCAGGGTGTCGGCCCAGAACTCGTCGAAATCGGCAGGCTCGCGGCGCACCGGCCGGTATTCGGCGAGTTCGGCCAACGGCAGGTCGGTCAGCGGCATGGCGTACCCCATCTCATTTGGTCGCGTCGGCCGACCCGAACCAGCCACGGTCACGCTGGGTGACGATTCATGTCCACCATGGACGGTCGGATAACGGCCGGATGTCATCCTTGGCTGCGGCGAGCGGCCGGGTCAAGAGCCCGAGCGCCTGACCCGACGACCGAGAAGTGCGCCAGTAATCCGTATTAGCTTCTTGACTCGACGGATCGCCCGGGACCACACTCAGCACTCGGATCAGCCAGACACCTACCGCGCCCTTCGTCACTGATGGTGTCGGGTTGGCCGTGCCCCGACGCCGCCCTCGCCGCGACCGCCGGTCGGTCCCCCGTGCCTCGTCCGAGTCGCCGATTCCGCTCCGACCCGCCTGCCCGTTCCGACAGGAGGACCATCATGGCCAACGATCCGACCCCGACCGTGTTCAGCCGCCGAGCGATGCTGGCCGCCGCAGCGGGCGGAGCAGCGCTGCTCGCCGTAGCGCCCCGGGCGCTCGCCGGGGCGTCGGAGACCACCGCGTCGGGCCTGCCGCTGCTGGCCCCACTGCCGCCCGGAGCACCGGACCGGACCCTGTTCGCCCCGCTGGAACAGCGGTTCGCCGGCTACCTGGCGATCCTGCCGGCGATGACCAACGACATCGAGGACACGGCCCGCTACGGGTTCATGGGCGGCGGCTGGTGGCGCTCCCCGAACGCGCCGTACAACGCCCGGGTGCAGGAGCACGTCTACACGTTGAGCTGGTTCCACGCCAACCAGCGGCCGTGGAATCCGTACGCCGGAGACGCGGCGCTGGCCGGGCGGCTCGACGCGGCGCTCGGGCACTACCTCGGGCTCCAGCACGACGACGGGTCCTGGCCGGAGTACAACCCCGACGAGCACTCGCTGGCGGCCACCGGCTTCGGCCTCGGTTACCTGGCCAAGACCCTGGCCAACCTGCGGCAGTCGGCGGCGCTGCCGCAGCGGCGGGCGGAGATCGAACGGGCCCTGCACGCCGGGATCGGCTGGCTGCTGAATCCGGCCAACGGCATCTGGCGTACCCCGGTCCGGTGGACCAACCAGGTCGCCGGCGGCCTGGCCGGCGCGGCCCTGGCGCTGCGGCTCCACCCGGACGCCGCGCTGGCCGCCCGGCTCGCCGAGCGGATCGGCTTCCTGGCCGAGCACGGACAGAGCCCGGCTGGCTTCTTCTACGACCCGACCGGCATGGACATCAACTACAACTTCGAGGTGATGCTGCCGGAGTTGGCGGAGATCTATCTGCTCACCGGCAACCGGGCCGTGTTGGAGATGGCCCGCCGGTTCACCGAGTGGTTCGGCTACAACCTGCTCCGCGAGCCGGACGGCTCGGGCTGGCTCACCTACTACGCCATGTCCGCCCGGACCAGCGTCGCCTTCTACAACAACGTGATCCCCGACCCGGACCGCAGCAACCTTGGCTCGATCTTCATCCCCGACCTGCCGAGACTCGGCGCGTTCTTCACGTCCAGGGAGGACCGGGCCGCCGCCCGCACCGCCTGGGCCGCCGAGCCGGGTCCCGCCCCTGGACCGGCCAAGCAGGACACCTCGCCCCGGATCATCGCGCACGCGCCGTACGGGGAGACGTTGCCGAGCAACGCCGAGAAGGAGCGGGCCATCGCGGCGCTGCCCTACCTGCGGCGACCGGAGTTCGCCGAGGTGCGCCGGGACGCCGACTTCAACCAGGACTACCTCTACGTCAAGCGGCCTGGACTCTATTTCGGAGCGTTCTTCGGCACCCGGCCGACCAGCACGGTCCGCAGCGGACCGGGCTTCCTCTGGCACCCGGCGGCCGGCACCATCGTGCACGCCCAGCAGACCGACATCGGCTGCTGGTCGACGCGGCTGCCCAACGGCAACCCGGACGGCCGGAGCAACCTGGTCGCCGAATACCAGGTCGGCGACCGGGAGTGGGACGGGAAATCCCTCTCCCCCGGCGACGCACCGGTGCGGGTGCGCTACCGTCTGCCGGACTCGCGGATCACCACCGAGCTGACCGTCACCCGGGACAGCGTGATTCGCTCGGTGCGGGCCACGTCGACCGCGACCGAACAGATCCCACTGGTGCTGCAACCGGAGGACGTCGTAACGTTCGCCGACGGCACCCCGGTCGCCTACGGCGCCAGCGCGGCTGCCAGCGCCGACGGCCTGACCATTCGTCGCGGCGGCACCGTCATCACGATCAGTTGGGACAGCGTGCGGCCGGCCACCGTGACCGACACGTCCCGGACCTATCTGCGCGACGCCCGGCGACGGGTGCACACGCTGCGGGTGCCGCACGACGGCCGGTTCGAGGTAGGCATCGCCCTGTCCTGACCGTACGGTCTGGTATCGACCAGCTGCCGCACCGGTTGCCGACGGTCCGGCGGTGAACTGCCACCCTTCCGGCGGTCGAGGCGGCCGCCGGCGTGGACACCACGCCGGCGGCAGTCCTCCCCGTCGATGAGGTCCGTCCCTGTCTCGCGGCCTACGGCCTGGTCATTCCTCTTCTCCCGCCCGCGCCCGTCGGGTACGTCGACCTCGTCGGATCGGCTGCCAGCGCGGTGGGTGGCGCCGTCACCAGGACGCCTTGCGGATCCCCGGCAGCTCGCCCCGCAGCGCCATCTCCCGGAACCGCACTCGCGACAACCCGAAGCGGGTCAGCACACCTCGCGGTCGGCCGTCGATGACGTCCCGGTTGCGCAGCCGCACCGGGCTGGAGTCGCGGGGCAGTTGCGCCAACTGGCGGACGGCGACGTCCCGCACCGCCAGGTCGGTGTCCGCAGAGGCGATGGTCCGTTTCAGCTCGGCGCGGTGCGACGCGTGGCGGGTGACGAGGTCGGCGCGGCGGGCCTGTCGGTTGGCGAGGCTCTTGCGGGCCATGTCAGCGCGCCTCCCGGAACTCGACGTGCCGGCGGACGACCGGGTCGTACTTACGCAGCACCAGCCGGTCGGGGTCGTTGCGGCGGTTCTTGCGGGTGACGTACGTGTAGCCGGTGCCGGCGGTGCTGCGCAGCCGGACGATCGGGCGGACGTCGGCCTGCCGAGCCATCAGACCGTCACCCCCCGCGTGCGCAGCTCCGCGACGACCTTCTCGATGCCCTTACGATCCACCGTCTTCAGCGCCTTGGCGGTCAGCGTCAGACGGACCCAGCGTCGCTCCGAGGGCAGCCAGTAGCGGTGGTTCTGCAGGTTGGGGTTCCATCGGCGGCGGGTGCGCCGGTGGGAGTGGGACACGGCGTTGCCGAAGCTTGGCTTCGCGCCGGTGACATCACAGCGACGGGACACAGATACTCCTTCAGAAATGAAGCGCCGTAACGACAATCGTTTTCATTCTTACCGTGGACTGACGGGTGGCCTCCACCCGGGGCCCGGACGACCCTGACCGCCACTCGCCGTCGACCATGTGCCTATAATGACAATCGTTTTCAACTAAGTCGAGAGGACCGTGATGTCAACGTCCCCGCTCGCACCGGCCGACGCCGGGGTTCCGGCGTCCGACGCCCGACCGTCGTTGACCGTGCTCAGTGGCTTCTGGCCGTCCGCCACGTACGCCGTAGCCCGCAGCCTGCTCGCGGCGGACCCGGCGTTGCTGCTGGTCCGGCACGACCTCGCCGGCCTCGGCGCCGGCACCGTCCACCGGATCGTGCGCGACAGCGAGGGAATACTCGAGGACGAGCGCATCGCACTCGCCCACGGCTGTGTCTCCTGCACCCTGCGCGAGGACGTGCTGCCGACCCTCGCCCGGCTGGCGCGCGCCCACCCGCACCGGGATCTGGTGCTGATGCTGCCGGAGGTGGTCGAGCCGGAAGCCGTCGCCGCCGTCTGCGCGCACTGCCTGGTCGACGGCGCGCCGATCACCGACCTGTTGCACGTCGACTCGTACGTCACCGTCGTCGACGCGGAGCACCTGCTCGACGGGCTGGCCAGTACCGACGACCTCAAGACCCTCGGCATCCACGCCGCCGACAACGACGACCGTGGGCTCGCCGACGTCATCGTCCGCCAGATCGAGTACGTCGACACCCTCGTTCTGTGGGGGCAGTCACGAGAGGGTGCGTACGAGACCAGCCGGCTGTCGGTGCTGCTGGAGCGCATGGCGCCATGGGCGACTCAGATACGCGTCGACGGCGACCAGATCGACGCCGCCGCGCTGACCCGCCAGCTGCGCGGCACCCACCGGCACCGCACCGAAACCCCCGGCGTCCTGACCCGTGGATTGGAGGGCTACCACCTCGGCCTGCACGATCCACACCCCGACTGCGGAGTGGTGTCCACGGTCTTCCGCGCCCGCCGCCCCTTCCACCCCCGACGGTTGCACGACGTACTCGAGCAGGTCAACGCCGAGGTGATCCGCTCCCGAGGGCACCTGTGGCTGGCCAGCCAACCGGACGCCGTCATCGCCTGGGACTTCGCCGGAGGCGGCCTCAGCCTCGGCTCCCTCGGCCGCTGGCTGGCCGCCCTCCCCGACCCGTACTGGGACGAGGCCTCCGACCACCGCCGGCTCGCCGCCACCATCGACTGGGACCCGTACTACGGCGACCGGAACCAGCACCTCGTCTTCATCGGCCTCGACCTCGACCCTGCCGGCCTACACCGCACCCTCACCAACTGCCTGCTCACCGACGCCGAACTCGCCGACGGCGAGGACACCTGGCGCGACTACGACGACCCGTTCACCGGCTGCTTCCCGCTCGCCGACCTCGACCCGGCCGGCACCGGCACCGGCATCGAAGGAGAATCCGTATGAGACCCGACATCCACCCCAACTACAAGCCCGTCGTCTACCGCGACCGCGCCGCCGACTTCGCCTTCCTCACCCGCTCCACCGCCACCAGCGACCAGACGATCGAGTGGACCGACGGCAACACATACCCCGTCATTGACGTGCAGATCTCCTCCGCCAGCCACCCCTTCTGGACCGGCAAGCAACGTCTGCTCGACACCGAGGGCCGAGTGGAGAAGTTCCGCGCCAGGTACGCCCGCCGCGATCGGCAGCAACCACGATGAGCACGGCGCGCATCAACCGGGCGGCGGGAACCACGAAGGAACCGCGAAGCCACCCGTTCCCGTCGATGGGGCGATGCGCAGCGCCGTGGTCACAATCGTGCTCGGGCTCATGGCGATCTACGCCGCACCCCGAGTCGTGGCAATGGGTTTCGACCACAAGGCCGAGAACTGTACGAGACCGTTCTCATCATCGTCGTCCTCGCTGGCCCGCTCGCTGCCAATCCGTGAGTAGCTGGCACCAGCCGACCATCCCAGGGTAACGCTGCCGCCGCTCGTGCCGCTAAGCCTGGGCGGCCGCGTTCGGGCCCGTGAACTGTGGGATCGGCTGCGCACGCTGGCCTGAAACAACAAAGGCAAGGAGGAGAACTCCTTGCCACTATTAACATATACCGCACCCCCGGGCTTGCGGCAAGACCCCGGTCGTGGCGCACAATCGTCGGCCGAGCGCAGGAATCAGCACACCATGGGGGAATGCATGTTCGATGTCATCATCGTCGGCGGCGGGCCGACCGGCATGATGCTGGCGAGCGAATTGCGTCTGCGAGGCGTCAACGTGCTCGTGCTGGAGAAGGAGGCCGAACTGCCGCCGTTCGTGCGGTCGCTCGGGCTGCACGTGCGCAGTATCGAGGTGATGGATCAGCGGGGGCTGTTGAAGCGGTTTCTCGAAAACGGCAAGCAGTACCCGATCCGTCCCGGCGACGTCCGAGGATTCTTCGCAGGCATCGAAAAGCCCGCTCCCACCGGGCTGAACACCGCCCACGGGTACGTGCTCGGCATTCCGCAGACGCTCACCGACCGGCTGCTCGCCGAGCACGCGGCCGAAGTCGGAGCCGAGATCCGGCGCGGCTGTGCGGTGGCCGGGCTGGAGCAGGACGACGACGGCGTGACCGTCCACCTTGCGAACGGAACTGCAACGCCGTTGCGGGCGCGGTTCGCCGTCGGCTGCGACGGTGGGCGCAGCACGGTTCGGAAACTGCTCGGAGTCGGATTCCCCGGCGAGCCGTCGAAGATCGACACGCTGCTGGGCGAGATGGAGGTGACGGCGTCCCCGGACGACATCACCGAAGTGATGACCGAGGTGCGCAAGACCGAGAAGCGGTTCGGGATCGGGCCGTCGGGCAAGCCGGGGGTGTTCCGGGCGGTCGTGCCGGCGGAGGGCGTGGCCGAAGACCGTTCGGTGCCGCCGACGCTCGAGGAGTTCAAGCAACAGCTGCGCAAGTATGCTGGCACCGACTTCGGCGTGCACTCCCCCCGCTGGCTGTCGCGCTTCGGCGACGCGACCCGCCAGGCCGAGCGCTACCGGGTCGGACGGGTGTTTCTGGCCGGGGACGCCGCGCACGTCCACCCGCCGATGGGTGGGCAGGGGCTCAATCTCGGGATCCAGGACTCGTTCAACCTGGGTTGGAAGCTGGCGGCGGCGATCAACGGCTGGGCGCCGGACGACCTGCTGGACAGCTACGAGTCCGAGCGGCATCCGGTGGCCGCCGACGTGCTGGACAACACCCGTGCACAGATGCAGCTGACAACCAACGAGCCCGGGCCGCAGGCGGTTCGGCGGTTGTTGGCGCAGCTGATGGACTTCAACGACGTCAACCGGTTCCTGATCGAGAAGATCACGGCGATCAGCGTCCGGTACGACTTCGGTGAGGGCCATGCCCTGCTCGGGCGGCGGCTGCGCGACGTCCAGCTGAAGCATGGGCGCCTGTTCGAACTGATGCGCACCGGCAGCGGGCTGCTACTCGACCAGACGGGGCGGCTTTCGGTGGACGGCTGGGCCGACCGGGTCGACCACGTCGCCGACATCAGCGAAGAGCTGGACGTACCGGCGGCACTGCTCCGGCCGGACGGGCACGTCGCGTGGGTCGGCGAGGATCAGCAGACGCTCGAGGTCGCGCTGGCCAAATGGTTCGGCCCCGCAGGAACTCCTACAGCCGGGTGAGGGACGCTGCGAGGACTGCGACGCCCTCGGGGTGCCGGTGGGACGATGCGCCGCAGGTATCTCGGCGAGCGCGTGGATCGGGTACCGGGACAGGGTCGCGGGTAGGCCGACAGTCAACTCCGGCGGGCGGGAGCCGGTACGCCGACAACGAGGCGATCAGCGATGATGGCGATACGGACATACGACTACGCCGCTACCACCCGCTCACCGGCGCGGGCAGGGATCCGAGCGCGACCCGTCAGCGACGCCGGCGGGCGTTGAGCCGGGCGGCCTGGCGCGTCAGGTGGTCGCGCTCGGCGAGGTTGGGGGCTTTCAGGGCCGCCTCGGCGTACAGCCGTGCCGCCGTGGCCAGGTCGCCGTCGCGCTCGTGGAGGTACGCCGCCACCGCCGCGTAACGGGGCAGTGAGTCGTCCAGCGCCGCGAGCGCCGCCAGCCCGACGCGCGGTCCGTCGGCCTCGCCGACGGCCACCGCGCGGTTGAGCCGGACGACCGGGCTGTCGGTCAGGCGCGCGAGTTCGTCGTACCACTCGACGATCTGCACCCAGTCGGTCTCCTCGGCGGTGGGTGCGTCGGCGTGCAGGGCCGCGATGGCGGCCTGGGCCTGGAACTCGCCCAGCCGGTCACGGGCCAGGGCCGCCTGCAGGATCTCGACGCCCTCGGCGATCGACGTGGTGTCCCATCGGCGGCGGTCCTGCTCGGCGAGCGGCACCAGGCTGCCGTCGGGCGCGGTCCGGGTGGCGCGGCGGGCGTGGTGCAGCAGCATGAGGGCGAGCAGCCCCGTCACCTCGGGGTGGTCGAACTTGGCCGCGAGCTGCCGGGTGAGCCGGATGGCCTCGGCGGCCAGGTCGACGTCGCCGCAGTAGCCCTCGTTGAAGACCAGGTAGAGCACGCGTAGCACGGTGGCGACGTCGCCGGGCTGGTTGAAGCGCACGTCGGCCACGGTGCGCTTGGCCCGGCTGATGCGCTGCGCCATGGTCGTCTCGGGCACCAGGTAGGCCTGGGCGATCTGGCGGGTGGTCAGGCCGCCGACGGCGCGCAGCGTGAGCGCGACCGCGGACGACGGCGTCAGCGACGGGTGGGCGCACAGGAAGTAGAGCTGGAGCGTGTCGTCGACTGCGGGCACGGGTCCGGGCGCCGGCTCGAAGTCGACGAGGTCCTCGCGCCGGCGGCGGGCGCCGGCGGCCCGGGTCGCGTCGAGGAACCGGCGCCAGGCCACGGTGACCAGCCAGCCCTTCGGGTCCCGCGGCGGGTCGGCCGGCCAGACGCGGAGCGCCTCGACCAGCGCGTCCTGCACGGCGTCCTCGGCCGCCGCGAAGTCGGCTCCGCGGCGGACGAGGATGCCGAGCACGGTCGGCGTGAGGCTCCGGAGCAGGGCCTCGTCCATCAGGTCACTCCGTGATGGTGGGCGGCTCGGTCAGGAAGGGCCGCAGCTCGAGCCACTCGTGGATCGGTTTCCCGCCCGCCCCAGGGGCGGCCGACAGTTCCCCGGCCAACTCCACGGCCCGCTCGTAGCTGTCGACGTCGATCACCATCCAGCCGGCGATGAGGTCCTTGGTCTCGGCGAACGGGCCGTCGGTGACCGGCGGGCGCCCCTCACCGTCGTACCGGACAAACGTCCCCTCGGGGGCGAGCGCCTGACCGTCGACGAACTCGCCGGTCCCCTCGAGCCGCGCCGCGAAGTCGCGCATGTACTGCACATGTGCCGAGATCTCCTCCGGCGTCCACTGGTCCATGGGCACGTCGTTGACCGGAGCCGGCGCGCCGCGGTAGTGCTTGAGCAGCAGGTACTTGGCCATCGTGTTTCTCCTCGGTGCTGGTGCGACCCATTCCGGTCACGTTCACCTCGGGGACGGAGCCAGTCACGGGTTCTCGACATCGCCGTCCGAAATTCTTGGCTCTCCGCGGCGGATCGCCTGCACCCGCTCGACTGACTTCGATATATGCCCCGGCCCGCCTGACTGGAAGCTGTCCTAGAGCTCCTGGACAGGACGTGACAGCAGGCAGAACTCGTTGCCTTCAGGATCAGCAAGCACGACCCAGCTCACGTCGGAGGACTGTCCCACGTCGACGCGTCGCGCCCCGAGCGCGAGCAACCGGTCAAGCTCCTCCGCGGTGGACACGCCGTCGGCACGCAGGTCGAAATGCAACCGGTTCTTGATCACCTTGCCCTCTGGCACAGCCACCACGTCGATCATCGGCCAGGAACGGTCTGAGGCTGCGATGGTGATCACCTCACCATCCTCATCAACAACCCGCCAGCCGAGAACCGAGCACCAGAAGTCGGCGATCAGTTGTGGTCGGATGGCGTCGATGGCGATGACGGTGAGACGGCTCGGCATGCCGTCATTCTCACCCACCCGCAAGGGTGGGTAACAGGCTGAGCCGCGTCCGCTCCACCGCGCCACCACCTAATGGATGTATCTCAATATATTGTGCAGGCCGGAAGCGCCGTCGCCGTTCGCCGTGGAGCGTGGAGGAGCGGACGAGTACGCCGGCAGCGGCGCCCCGGCTCCATGGCTGGCCTGGGTCCCGTATCTGTGGGCGGACGGGCTCGGCGCGGACGACGTGGTGGGCGGCGTGCCGGGGCGCAGCGACGGGCTGGAGTGGTCCTGCGCTGACTACCAGAGCGACGGCGTGCACCCCAGCACCTCCGGCCGGAAGAAGGTCGCCCAGGCGCTGATCAGCTTCTACCGGAACGACACCACCGCCGCCCCCTGGTTCCGTCGCAGTTGACCGCAGCCAGCCCGCCGCACGCCGCCCGCCGAAGGGACGGACCGGCCGGGCAGGATGGATCCGGTCGCGTAGAACTGCCATGATGCCGCGCATGTCACTGCACCGCCGCACCGTGCTCGGCGCCGGTCTCGCGGCAGCCGCCGCCACCCTCGCAGGCTGTCGCGAGGTGGTCCGTTCGGCCACTTCCGGCCCGACCGCCGGACCCAGCCCGTCGGCCGCGTCGCCGCGACCGGCAGCGGGGCGGGTCACGGCTCCGAGGGTCGCGACGCCGGCCACCACTGGCACCCACGTGACGTCCGCCGAGCGCAGGCTGCTCCGCGAACTCGACCGCCACCTCGTCCCGACCAGCGCCAACCCCGAGCATCCGGCGTACGCGGGCGCGGTCGCGCTCTGTCAGGTGAACGGCACCACCACGGCGCAGGCGCGGGTCGGCAAGGCGCTGCGCTACGGCGCAGGCCCGGTGCTGCTGCCCGAGTCGAAGCAGGTCGCGATGAGGCCCGACTCGATCTTCGACCTGGCCTCGATCACCAAGGTCTACACCGCGATCCTCGCACTACAACAGGTCGACAAGGGACGGCTCGATCTCCACGCGCCCGTGGCCGAATACCTGCCGGCCTTCACGGGCACGGGCAAGAGCACGGTCACCGTCGCCATGCTGCTGACGCACACCAGCGGACTACCCGTCGGAGCCAAAGTCGCCGGCCTGCCCGACGACGCGGCCCGCCGGGCGGCGGTCCTCGCCACTCCCCTGGTCGGCGGTGCGATCCCCGGCACGGTCTTCCGCTACTCCAGCGTCGGCCTGATGGTCCTCGCATTCCTGGTCGAGCAGGTCACCGGGCAGCGGCTCGACCAGGCCCTCGCGACCGGGTTGACCGGGCCACTCGGCCTGAAGGACACCGGATTCAACCCCAAGACCTGGCTCAGCGCCTCAGATCAGGCAAGCCGACTCGTCGCCACCGACGCGCGGTCCTCCCGAGGGCTGCTCCGCGGCGTGGTGCACGACGACGTCGCCAACCACATGGGGGGAATCGCCGGCCACGCCGGCATCTTCAGCACCGCCGCCGAGGTGGCCGTCATCGGGCAGCTGCTGCTCAACGGCGGCATCCACAACGGCACCCGGATCCTGTCCGAAGAGATCACCCGACAGATGCTCACCAACGTGAACACCGGCCTGCCCGCCGTCGATCCGGAACGACCCAACCGCACCTCCGCGCACGGCCTCGGCGTCGTACTCGACCAGCCCTGGTTCATGGGCCGGCTCAGCAGCCCCCGCACCTTCGGGCACACCGGCTTCACCGGCACCTCCCTGGCGGTCCACCCGGACCGCCGGATGGTCCTCGTCCTCCTGACAAACCGTGCCCACCCGAACTGGAGCTGGGCGAACCCCGACCCGGTCCGGGTGGCCGTCGCCAACGTCGTCTCCACCAACGCGACTCCGCGCTAGCACTCCGGCCGCACCTGGTGGAGTCGGAGTCTTCGCTGGTAATGGGCTGTTCTGGCACCGTACTGGTGATGGCGTCGCCATCGCGACCATCGATGTGCAGGTAGGCGTGGGCGCACAGAACGATGGTCAGGTGCCGGCCGCTCGGAAGGGACCACGACGGCCCAGCGGGACCAAGTGCGGGGCGAGGCCTGGGCGTGCGGCTACTTCCGCGGCAGGTTCCAAGACGTCACCACGTCACCACGTCCTGGCCTCGGGGCGGTGCATCCGGCACCGCCGCCGCAGTACACGTCGCTGATCGACAGGACAGGACAGAGGGACAGCGGGTTACCCAAGCCCTGCGTGCAGCCTCAGCTGTCGTTGAGCCTGCGTGAAGCCGCCCGGACCGCTGCGGCGGCATCGGGTGGAGACGCGCCTCAGCGTGCGCCGTAGTAGCGGCGGTGCAGGTCGTGCACCTGCGCGGCGAGGTCAGGCACGGGCCCTTCCACCACGACGTTGGGAGCGATGTCCCGGATCGGCAGAGACCGCACGGGTGGCGGCGGCACGTTCATCTCGGTCAGCCAGCCCGCCAACTGCTCGGAAGATGCCACGTACACGATCCGGCCGAGACCCACCCAGCCGTGCGCCGCAGCACACATGGGGCAGTGCTCGCCGGAGGTGAAGACGGTCGCCTGCGCTCGTTGTTCAGGGGACATGTTCGCCGCGGCCCAGCGGGCCAGCTCGAACTCCGGGTGGCGGGTCCGGTCGCCGCCCGCCACCCGGTTGCGGTCCTCGGCGAGGGCGGTCCCGTCGGCGTCGACCAGCACCGAGCCGAACGGCTCGTCGCCCTCTTCCAGAGCCTCGACGGCCAGCTCGATACAGCGGCGGAGATGCCGCAGTTCCGTGTCGCCTACCATGGGTCTCCCGGGAGTAAACCGCCGCTGCCAGGGCACCGCTTCACGTGGCTTCGCTGTTGGCAACGGAGGTCAGCCGGTCGGCTGCTGCGACAGGATAGCGATGATCGCGGTGTTGCCGCAGCCGCCGCGCGTTGTGCTACACCGCGTCAATGCACAACCACCCAGCCGTGGCCGGCACCGCGCGGCCGACCCCGGAGGCCGGGTCCGTTTGTGTCGGGTTCGAGAGCGTCTCATTGATCGAACGTGAGCCGCTCCCATTCGAGGCCGCCGCGCCAGTCGGACCGGCCGGCCGCCCAACCGGTGATGACCGACTGGAGCACGTCCAGTTCGTCGACGTACGCCCGGAAGTGGCGGTCCGGCCCGCCTTCGCGGTACTCGACGACCAGACGCCACCTCCCGTCGTCGTCCTGGGTCTCGGCGCACTGGACATAGGTCTGACCGTCGGAGGCCCCAGTGCGATTGACGACCAGGAACTCCTCGCCCATCGAGTGCACCCGCTCGGCGAGATCCAGCAGCAGTTCCTCGGCCGGGTCGTCGTACGTGGCACCCGACTCGACTCTGGCTCGGATGGTGGGTCTTGTCATGCGACGAGTGTGCCAGCCCCGCTGAACCCGCGCCGCAGCGTCGCGGCAGCGTGGCCGTGACGGTGAGCGACGAGAAGCGGCCGCGGCGCTGCGGCCAGGATCCGACGACGGAAGCCGTGATAGCTCTGCTGCCGCTCGCTGGTGGTGCTGCCGCAAGGGGAGGACGAACACGTCCGGCCCCTCGGGCAGATTCAGTCCCTCCGCGCCCGTCGCAACAAGCCTGGCGGATTCCGGGTCGCCGCTGCCGCGTCCACGTGCCGCCGACGAGGCGATCGTGGGAAGCCGACCGATCAAGGACGACAGCCGCAGCGCTGCTCGGCGACGGACCAGCCGGCTCACCGACCGGGCTGCCCCCACTTCAGTCGGAAGGCGGTCCGGGGAGACCCACAGCGGCAACGCTGCAGGACGCCCCGGACCGGCCTTACGGCTACCACCCGTTGTTCTGCCGTCCTAGACAACCCCGAGAGGCCCTGTCCGGGCTGTTACGTCGGGGTCGGGCCGGGTCGAACACCACCGCGAATCACATCACCGTCCGCGACGCCGCCCTCGCGCAGACCCCGGACGCGCACCGGTACGGCACCGAGATCCCCATCCGGTCGGACTCGGCCGGCTGCATGTACGGCCTCCTGACGCACATCCGATCGTTGCGCAGCACGGCATGAACACCTTCTTCTCGGTGGGTGGCGACCACCGAGCCGATCCGGGCCGCCATCGGCCAACCCGACGGGTGGGTGCCGGCCCTACGGGCCACCAGGTCCGCCTCTACGACAGTACGACCGAGGTCGACTGATCAACAGGCTTCACCGTCTCACGACCGTCACACCCTTGACGTAGTGGGCCTTCACCTTGTCCGGGGTGAGCGCGCGATCGTAAACGGCGACCTCGGACATCCATCCGCCGAAGCGGTTCGCCGCGTCATCCCCTCGTGCCCCGATCTTCAGCGAGGCAGCCCCGTCGGTCGGCACCCGGCTGATCGGCACGGATGCGCGCTCGGTGCCGTCGAGATAGACCTTGAGCGTCGAGCCGTCGAAGACGGACACCAGATGGTGCCAGCCCCACTGCAGCACGGGGGCACCGACCGGACCGGTGGTGGACAGCGAGTCCGAGAGGTTCATCGCCGCCGGCCGGTTCTTCGCACCCAGGCGCAGGAGGTACCCGTTACGGGCGGGCGAGTCGTACTTCTCCAGCACGCCCTGGTCGCCGCCCTCCCGGACGTAGACCCATGCCTCCAGGGCATAGGGGCCGGTCAGGCTCAGGCTTGCCGAATCGGGTACCTCGATGTAGCCGCCCTCAAGGCTCATCGACCGGCTGTTCCCATCGGCCAGCGGCCCCGGCTGGCCCTGGATCACGGATCCCCGGACGACCCCGTTGTTGCCGTGCCCGGACCTGTCGAGCACTGTCGCCCCGCTGTCGTCGAGCCGCCAGTAACCGACGGCGCCGTCGGCCCGCACCAGGTCGGCGTAGGTCCCGGGAGCCGGCCTGGCCACCGTCACGGTCGTGGTGAACGCCCTCGGCTCCCCGCCATCCGGGCGGGCGGTCATGACGATCCGGTAGTCGCCCGGCGCCGCATTCTCCGGGACCGAGACGCGCATGCGGACCTGCTGCCAAGCGAGCCCGTTCTTGGCGTTGCGGCTGAACAGGATCTGCTCGGACGGTGGCGTCCATCCGTTCGGAAGGTCCACCGAGATCCGGCCCTGGACAACTGCGGTCCCGGACATCTCGACGAGCATCCCGAGATTGGTCGTCGTCCCCGGGGCAACCATGGTCGCCAGTTCGGTCGCAACGACCTGCGCCCGGGACAGTTGGCCCACTTGAACACGCGACACCGTAGCCCGAACGGTCGTCGTCCCTGTGCCCGGTACCGTCACGGCGTCGCCCTCGACGGCGACTGCCGCGCCGTTGGCGGTTGCGGCCTCCAGCCGATAGCCGGCTGGCAGTCGTAGGTGCAGCTTGACCTGCTGGAGCCCGGGGCGACCCGCCAGGGTGGGCGGGGGCGTCACCGTGGCTTCGATCGTGCCCCGGGCAACGGCCGAGGTGATGGAGTAGGTCACCGGGCCGAACAAGGTCGGCAGTTTGGTGACCCCGACCGTCTGGCCGTCGGACAGCCACGGCTTGGGCGTTGCCGGCGCGAGGTCGAGTTCGGTCGGCACACCCGCGGCGTCGAGGGTCTCGTTGACGAGCATCCCCCGCAGCGCCTTGAGGTACGTGGCGTTGTTCGGTGACAGGGGTGCCCGAAACTGGGAGCGGTAGTACTCCATCGGGCACGGCGCGACGGTTTCGCCCTCGCCCCCGATGAAGGTGTTGCGGGTGAAGCCCTGGGCGAGCATGCCGTAGAACGTCAGCCCGATCCGATCGGCATCACCGATCTGGTCGAGATACTTGAGGTAGGACCAGCCGTACTGCTGGTCGACGCCGCTCGAGCGGTAACCGTCCGCTGCGGGCCACGGGCCAGCAGGGCGGGTCTGGCACGCCTCGACCGGCTCACCGCTGAGATTGAACCGGGTGAGCCCGAGGAACGTGGCGCCGTGCTTGTTGAGGAAGGTCGTCAGCCCCTGACCGATAGGGCTCTGGAGATCGATCAAGCCGCTGCCCAGGGCGTACGGCATGATGAGGTTCCAGTAGCTGCCCTGCGGTGAGTTCGTGATCATCCCGGCTGGGTCGAAGTCGTTCGGCTCGAGCAGCGCAACGGGCACGAAGACCGAGCCGTCGGGCAACTGGGTCTTGCTCCGGTCGATCGCGGCGAGGGTCGCGGCCCGTAGCCCGTCTGCCTGTGCGGTGAAGGCGGCCGCGTCGTCGGGGCGGCCGATGAGACGCAGGACGACACCCATGTCGCGCAGGCCACGCCACACGTCTGCCTGGTGGTGGATGCCGTGAGCCCGTGCGCTGTTGTCGGAATAGAGGCTCGTCTTGGCGAGCAGCCCGTTGGGGTCGTTGCTCCGCTGGGCCGCGATGTCGTTGAGCCACGCCTTGAAGGTGGCCAGGTGGGCCGTGATGAGTCCGGAGTCCCCGGTCTGGAGGTGGTACCTCGCGGCCGCCTGGAGCTTGATACCCCGCTCCCAGGTCGTGAACCCGTCAAGGTACTGCCCCCGGACGAGGAACTCGTCCATCGTCTGCCGGGTGCGCGGCGCGTAGCCGAAGTCGCCGAGCGACCCCACCGTGGCCACCACCTCGGGGATCCATGCGAACTTCGGGTCGTCGGGCAGCTCGTAGCCGTTGCCGATCGTGAGGTTGTAGCCCATGACGAGGTTGGCCAGCAGCATGGACCGCATGGCGTCGGCGGCGTACTTCTCCGGAATCTGCACCCCACTCCCGGTGTCGAGCTGGCCCTTCCAGTAGGCAGTCATCTGTGCCCGCCTGGCGTCGTATCCGCTGCTGTCCATGACGACCGTCCCGAGCGCCTGGGGCTGGTTCATCATGAGCAGGTGGACCTCCGCCGGGCCCTTGCTGAGGTCGAGGGTGTAGGTCAGATCCGGTGCGCTCCACGCAGCCTGGCCACTGTAGGCGAGCGCGAGCTTGTCGCCCACCTTGAGGTTGTTCTCGGCAGCCACGGCCCCGGCAACGTACATGCCGTTCAGGTTGACGCGGAGCGTGGCCGACGTCTGGCCGGAGTTCCCCGGCCGGACGATGAAGCGGATCATGCTCATGAGCCGAGCGGAGCCGGAGAACCGGGTGACGTAGGACTCCCGTTCATAGGTCCGTCCCTGGCGGTCGGTGTAGCGGTTCTGCAGCACCGGCTGGTAGCCATCGGCGAGCGTCGGCTCGTCAAGCCTGGTCTCGGCCGACCCGTAGAGTTCAGTCCCGTCGCCGACGTAGAACTTGACCCACTGCCGAGTCCGCCCGTCGGCGAAGTCCGAGTTGATCTGGCTGCCGTCGGTGAAGTGGAAGCTGAAGTCCCGTTGCGCGCTGAAGATCTTGAGGTCCGGCATCGGGTATGTCAATGGAAGGTTGTTCCACCGGGTGTCGTGCCAGAAGTCGTCGCCGTGGTTGGCTGGTACGAGAAGGTCCCGCATGTTTGCCATCGTCGGGCCGTCAGGCAGCGCCATGAGCTGCTCGCCCCATGTGTCGGCCCCTTGCCGCAGGGCCGCCTGGACGCGCTGGACGTATCCGTCGGGGAACGCCGGCTGGTCTGGACGACCGATTGGCCCGTCAGGCATGGCGTCTCCAGCTGGCGGCCCGGACGCCGCCCGGGGTGAAGCCGGCGCCGCTGCTGTAACCGGCGCCAGGACGACTCCCCCGGCCGCGAGACAAGCCACCAGGAGTGCAGCCATGCATGCCCATCGGTTCGTATTTTTTCTAGCAGCCATCAGCCCTGCTCCTCATCGAGTTGGTAACCGCGACGCGGGCTGGCGGCCGTGCACTCGGTGCCCGGGGGCCACCCGCGCGTTCGGGCAGATGCGGCAGACGCTAATACTGGTATAGACCAGAGGTCAAGATGCGTCGTCTGCGCGCCTCTCCGCAGCACCTACCCCAAACTGGTAGCTGGCTGAAGCGAACTCAACGGCCCAGCGTCCGAGCGACCATCGATACGATCTGGCCATCGTCCGCACCGAGCAGGCGCGCCTCACGCACAAACGCGGCCGAGCCCGTTGCGCGGAGACGCGCACGGCGGGTTCGGCGAGCGGCCTGAAGAAACGGACCAGCGGCAACGCAGGCACGCGCTCCAGGCCGACTCAACCAGGACTTCCCCGATGAAACTTCTCCCCCCGACGCCTGGAAGCCCTCGTCCGTGGCGGATCAGGGTTCGATCGGCCGGACCTGATCCCGGTACCGCTCATAGAGGCCGCGATTGTGCGCGTCGCCCTGAGCAAGATTCGCGGACACGTGGACGGGCGGCTCGACGTCGCGGGCCAACAGCCGGCGGCAGACCAGTTCGGTGAGGAGTTGCGCGATGAGGACTCCGGTGAACGACGAAACCGCACCTGTCCGAACTCCCGGGGTGATCTCCAGTGCCGCGTCTCCTGCGGGCGCGTGGTTGTCGATCACCACATCCGCCAGGTCAGCGAGATGCGGTCCCTGGGTGGAACGTGCAGCGGCCGAGCGCGTGTGGGCGAGCGACGTGACTGCCACGATCGGATGCGCGCGGTCGCGGGCCAGCGCCGCCATCTCGATGACGGCGGCGTTGAGGCCGGAGTTGGAGACGATGAGGAAGGCGTCGTGCTCGGAGGGTGCGGCGAGGCGGTAGATCCGCTCGGCGAGGCCGGACTCGCGCTCGTACGTCGGGTCGAGGATCGGCCCCGGGTCGGCGCCGCCGAACATCACGAGATCCTTGACCGCCAGCATGCTGACGGCGGCGAGCCCACCGGCACGCCCGGCGAGTTCGAGGGTGACGATCCGCGAGTGGCCGGTCCCGAACGCCTGTAGGACGCCACCGGCGGCGATGGCGTCGGCGACGAGCCCGGCTGCGGCCTCGATGGCGTCGAGCTCCGTGGCCAGAACCTGTTCGAGTGCGTTCCGGGCGATGGTGGCGTAGGCCGGCTCAGGCACTGATCCTCCTGGAGTGTTCACGGTCGCCGACGGCTTCGATGGCGGCTTCGACGGCAGCCTCGACGACGATCTCGCCGCTGCCCGAGGTGACCGGACTGACATAGGTTTCGTAGCAGGGTTGCGTGTCGCGGGCGGGTAGGTAGCCGAGGTAGCCGTTCGCATAGCCGAGGACCACGATGTCCCCCACCTGGTCGGGCGCTGCCGAACGGATCGTTTCGCCCAGCTCCAGGAACAGCTCGCCGGGGACGGCCACGACCGTGACCCCGTCGAGGTCCACCGCCTCCACGTCGATGACGTACGGTTCGGTGCGACGGCGGGCCACCTGCTCCTCCGCGATCCGCCTCCCCTGTTGCAGGACCCAGCGGATGCGTTCGTCCTTGCCCACCGGCAGCGGCGTCTGCCGCAGGGCTACGTCGAGCTCCGCGGGCTGCTTGGGGGCGAGTGTGACGGTTCGCGAGATCGGCGGCCGTACCGGCGTCGGGGTGCTCCCGCCGACGTGCGGCGGCACCGGTAGGACCCGGTCGGCCAACCAGGCCCCGAGCCGATCCACCTCGTCGAGCCCCCGCCCCTGACGGGTTTGCCGGGTACTGATGTCGCCGGCGGCACCGGTGGCGACGACCACCCACCTGCCTGGTGCGGACAGCGCCCGCCGGATGCCGCCGTTCAGGTCCGCGCTCACATGGTTGTTGTCGGCGGGAAGGATGGTCGGGTGGACCGGAGAGACCACGACCATCCCCACCACGTCGGCACCCGCGGTGACCGTGAGGGTGTCGACGGGAATGTCCAGCGGGCCCGCGTCGGCGACGTTACGGCGACCCGCCAGCTTGGGAACCAGTGTGCGGACACAGCCGAGTCTGGCGGCGCGCTCGGACTCCATGGCGGACCGTGCGGCCGCCAGCGATGCGGCTTCGAGCCGGTCGGCGAGGTGCCGTGGCGTGGCCTCGCCGCCGGGGCTGCAGCCCGCCTCGGGACTCGCGTGGGTGTGGGTGGCGGCGACCCAGCAGGACTGCACGCCGATGTCCCGCATGGCGCTCCGGATCCGCTCGACGACGTCGGCATTGACGCAGATCAGATCCGCGACCACCAGCGCGAACCGGTGGCCGTCGTCGGCGAACGTGACGGCATGAACCTCCAGCGGGTCGAGCACGTTCTGGACGCCGTCGGAGCGGTCGGCGTAGCCACCCATGGGTTCTCCGGGCACGACCTCGAGCCGCACCACCCCGTGTCCGACCCTCATGCGTCGCCACCGATTCCGTGGCTCGCCAGCAGTCGTGCGTAGGGGTCGACAGCGCTCAGCAGCGCCGGACCGCCATCGAGCGGCTCCGCTCTGGGGGCGACCAGGGACAGCCCCCTGGCCTCGAGTTCAGCCGCCAGCGCCTGGTGGAGCGCGTTACCTGGGGCTAGCAGCCGTCCGCTGAAGGACACCCGTCGGGCTGCCCCGCTGAGGCCGAGGCGGAGGGCTGCCACCTGCGCCGCATCGGCGAGATCGGCCGCGGCCTGGGCGCAGATCCGCCCCGCCACCGGGTCGGCCTGCGCGGCCGCGTCGAGCACGTCGCGGGCGAAGGCCGCGGTACGGGCGACCATGGCGGGGTCCCGGTAGTAACGCTGCAGCGACGCCAGGTCGATGCCGCCGAGCGCGGTGACGAGACGGTCGGCCAGTACCGTTGCCGGCCCGACCTGGTCGTGCGACCCGGTGGCGGCGCGCATTCCGGCCAGCCCGATGGCGTACGCGCTGCCCCGGTCACCGAGGTGGGGACCCCATCCGTCGAGCCGGGCGTGGTCGCCACCGGCGTCCACCGCGAGCACGGTCGTCCCGGTCCCGACACACAGCAGTACGCCGGGACCGCCGAGAGCGCCGGCGTGCGCGAGGATGCTGTCCTCCACGACCACGGCCCGGCCGCCGAACTGCCGCTCGAGGGCGAGGGCCAGCCGCCGGCGCTCGGCGCGCTCCCCCGGTACCCCGGTCAGGCCGGCGACCACGCCGGCCACCCGTGCGGGGAGGGAGATCGTCGCCGCGGCGCCACGAACGGCTGCCAGAATCCGGTCGACGCCGTCCTCGTCCGGCCGGTAGGAGAACCCCGGGCCGACGCCGAGCTGGCGGCCCGCCGGGGTACGCAGCAGCAGCCGAAGTTCCGACTTGCCGCCGTCGATGGTGATCGTCGTGGTCATCGCGACATCCCTGCGGTCAGCCCGGCCACAATCTGCTTGGTCGCGAGTGCGAACACCACGGCCAGCGGCACCAGGGCGATCACGAGTCCGGCGAACAGGGTGCCGCGGTCGGCGGCGAACTCGCCGAAGAACCGGGTCAGCCCGACCGGAATGGTGTACTTGTCGCCGCTGCGCAGCAGCACCAACGGGTAGAAGAAGTCGTTCCAGGTCGGCGCGAACTGGAAGACGGTCGCCACCGCGAGCGCCGGCCGCATCAGGGGCAGGACGACCGACACGAACAGCCGGCCCTCGTTCGCCCCGTCGATCCGCGCGGCCTCCTCCAGCTCACCGGGCAGTCCCCGCATGAAGCCCATGATCACGAAGACCGAGAACGGGATTCCGCTCGCCGCGTAGAGCAGCACCAGCCCGATCCGGCTGTCGATCAGTCCCATCGACTGGAACATGTAGAACACCGGCAGCAGGCCGAGTTTCGCGGGAATCATCAACCCGGACAGGAAGAACGCCGCCAGCAGGGCGCGGCCCCGGAACTTCCACCTGGCCAGGGCGTAGGCGGCCATCGCCGACGCGCTGACGCACAACGCCACGGAAGCGCAGGTGACGGTGAGGGAGTTGACGAAGTACGTCGAGATCGACGCGGTCTGCCACGCGCGGGTGTAGTTGTTCAGGTCGAACGAGGTGGGCAGGCCGACCGGCGTGCGGAGGATCTCCGCGTTGGGCCGGAGCGAGCCGATCAGCACCAGCAACAGCGGGCCGAAGGCGATCGCGGCGTACGTCCACAGGAGGAGCTGGCTGCCCGCGCCGTGCAACAGCGAACGCTGGCGGGTGCCGCGCGGACGTACGGTCTCGGCTCTGACCTTCCATGCCCGGCGGGGGGCGGCACGAAGGGTGGTAGGCATCTAGTGGACCTCCCGACGGCGCAGCACCCGCTCCAGGGCCAGGGAGACGCCGAAGATGAGCACGAAGATCAGCATGGCCAACGCCGACGACTCTCCGATCGCGTTGCTGCCGCCCTGGAAGGCGGTCCGGTAGTAGAGCAGACCCAGCACGTCCATGGCGCCGCCGGGCCCGCCGTCGGAACCGCCCAGCGCGTAGACGAGGTCGAAGATGTTGAAGCATCCGATGAACGTCAACACGGTGATCACTCCGACCGCCGGCATCAGAAGTGGGAACCGGATGCTCCAGAACGCCCGGGTCGATGACGCGCCGTCCATCGCGGCCGCCTCCTCCAACTCCCGGGGAATGCCGGCCAGAGCGGCGCCGAAGATGAGCATCGGTCCGCCGATCCACTGCCAGGCGTTGACCAGGATCAGTACCGGCAGGGCGAGGTCCGGCTCGCCGAGCCACGGGCGCGCCCAGGCGTCCAGGCCGACCGTACTGAGCGCGAAGTTGATCGGGCCGAAGGTGGGGCTCAGCAACAGCGACCAGATGTACCCGACGATGAGCGGGCTGATGAGGTACGGGAGCGAGAAGAGCGTCTGGAACAGCCGCTTGCCCCAGGGGTTGCGATGCAGGAGCACCGCCAGGCCGAGCCCGATGGTGTTCTGGATCGCCATGGTGCCGACGAAGAAGAGCACGTTGTGTCCGAGCGCGGCGGGGATCTCGTCGCTCAGCGGGTAGCGGGTGAGGATCTCCCGGTAGTTGCCGATCCCGACGAACTCCCCCTGGCGGGTGCCGTCCCAGCGGAACAGCCCGTAGTAGAAGGCGGTGACGAGCGGCACCACGAGGAACAGCCCGTAGAGCGCGAACGCCGGCAGGCAGAACGACGTGATCCACCCTGCCGAGACCCGTCCTGCCCGGCGGCGTGACCGCCGGGCGGGACGGACCGTCAGTTCTTGGGCCGGAACCACTGATCGACCCCTCGTTGGATATGTGCGGCCACATCAGCGGCGTTGCTTCGGCCCAGGACGTAGTCGGAGAACGCCTCGGAGGCGAGGTCCCAGGCGGTGGGTGTGCCGCCGGAGAAGTACGCGTAGGTGACGTACGGGCTGGGGTTCGCCTGGTACCCCTTGAGTGCCTGCGCCAGGAGTTCGTCCTGCGGCTCGACGCCCGGTACCGGGGAGATCTGCTGAAGCTCGTTGGACAGCGCCTTGCCGAACTCCTCCGTCGCCATCCACCGCACGAGGTCCAGCGCCGCGTCCCGGTGGCGGGACTTCGCCGAGACGCCGAACGACCCGTCGACGTAGCCTGGCACCAGCGTCTTGTCGACCGCCGCGCCGGGCGCCGGCGGCACGTTGAAGATGCCCATGTCGAGCTGGGGGTTGGCCTTCTTGAACCCGGCGAGCTCCCACACGCCACCGGGGAACATGGCGGCCCGGCCGGAGGTGAAGAGGGCCTGCGCGTCGCTGTAGTTCACCCCGGACGCCTGCGCCGGCCAGTACTTCTGGGTGCTCTTCCAGGTCTCGAGCGACCTCACCCAGGGCGCGTCGGTGAACTTCGCCGAGCCGTTGAGCATCTTGGTGAGGTAGTCGGGGCCGCCGTACGTGGTGGCTCCGAAGATCTCCTGCTCGATCGGCAGCATCCACTTGTCGGTGACGGTGTTCGCCAGCGGGGTGACGCCGGCCTTGCTGAGCTTGTCGAAGCCCGCGATCATGTCCGCCCAGGTGGTGGGGGCGGCGATGCCGTTGTCGGCGAAGATCTTCTTGTTGTAGATGACGTGCAGCGTCTGGATCGCGAACGGAACGCCGTAGACGCGCCCGTCCTTCTCGCCCTTCGCGCCGTCGAGGATCGGCTTCGGGAACCCGCCCAGCTTGTCGACCTGGTCGTCGAGGGGCACCAGGCTGCCGGAGCCGACCAGCGGCTGGAGCAGTCCGTAGGAGCGCAGCTGCGCGACGTCGGGACCGTTGGCATCGGTGAGCCCGGTCTTGAGGATCGTGTCGTACTCGGTGTTCTTGTAGGGGACGTACTCCACGGTCACGCCCGGGTGGGCCTTCTCGTAGATCTGGAAGATCTTCTTGTACGCCGCGACGTCCTCCTGCCGCCAGCCCCAGACCTTCAGGTTGACGGCGTCGCCACCGCCATCCCCGCTGCCGCCCGGCGCGCAGGCGGCAAGGGTGACGGCGAGTGTCGCCACCACCCCTATCACACCGAATCTTCTGGGCATCTCGTCTCCGATCGTCATGGCCGCCATCCTCGAGACCTGCGGACGCGCCGAGCGTAATACTGGTATAGACCGGAGGTCAACGGGTTGCATCGATGTCGACGGCGGGGCGGAAACTGCCCGTAGGATGGCTCCAACTACGGGGAAAGGGGATCGGGTCCGTGCCAAGGAGGCGACACGAGCCGAGCGACGGGGCGCTTGAATCGTTGCTGGCGGAGCACAACCGCGGCAAGGGTGAGCACATCAGAGACGTGCTCACCGCCATGGTCCTGAGCTCGCGGGACGGCGCGCTGCTTCCCTCGGAGCGGGTCCTCGCCGAACGGTTCGGCGTCGCCCGGATGACCGTCCGGGGCTCCATCGACGCGCTGGAGGCGAAGAGAATGGTCCGGCGGGTGCCCGGGCGCGGGACCTTCGTGCAGCACCCCACGCTGACCCACTCGGAGATCTTCCGCTCGTTCAGCGAGGACATGCGGATGCGCGGCATGACACCGGGCGCCAAGTCGTACCGCGCCCGCACCCGCCCGGCCACCCGCGCCGTCGCCGCCAGCCTCGACATCGCCCCGGGCGAGCCGACCCATTACATCGAGCGGATCCGCACCGCGGACGGCATCCCGATGGCGCTGGAGCGGACCAACCTCGCCGCGGCGCGGTTCCCCAACCTGCCGGCGGTGATGGGGCGCGACGACTCGCTGTACGAGGTGCTGGGCCGCGTCTTCGGGGTGCGGCTGGAATCGGCGCGGCAGACGGTCACCATCGCCCGGCTGACCGACGCCGAGGCAAAGCGGCTCGAAGTCGCGGAGGACAGCCCGGCGTTCCTGATCGAGCGCATCTCGGTGGACAACATGGGAAAGGTCGTGGAGTTCGGCCGTTCGCTCTACCGCGGGGATCGTTACGCCATCCAGATGCACGTCAGCCCCCCGTCGCCGGAGGGCTGACGCACATCGGCGGAGGCCGGTCAGCCGAGACCGGTGAGGTGGTGCGCCTCGAGTTCGGCCGCGGTCAGGGCCCGGTCGTAGATCGCCGCCTCGTCGAGGTCGCCCTGGAGTCGCTGGTTCGCGTCGTCTCCGCGGCCACCGAGCTTGACGCTCGCCGTACCGCTGCCTGGCGACACCGACGTCGCGACGCTGTTGTCCGCCACCCCGTCGAGGTACACGGTCAGCCGTGACCCGTCGAAGACGGCGGCGACGTGGTGCCACGTGTTCGGTGTCAGCCGGGTGCGGCCGGTCACGAGGCCGTACCCCTTTCCGGCAGCGCCCAGCGACCACGCCTGCAGGACGCCGTCCGTCACCCTCAGCGCATACCCGTTGACCGCCGGCCCGCTGTAACTCTCGATGATCGCCTGCCCCGGCGCCGGGGCGAGCGTGTCGAGCTTCACCCACGCCTCAAGGGTGAACGCGCCCTGGAGGTCGGTTCGCGGGCTTCGCGGCGCCTCGATGTACCCGGCGGAGAGGTCCGCCGCCCGGTCACCGGTGATCGCACCCTCGGCCCCCGCGTGGGCACCGGCCAGGTAGGTGCCGTTCTGCCGGCTGGCGGAGCCGTCCACGGCGGTGCTGGAGTCGGTCGCGTCGCCGAGCCGCCAGTAGCCGGCCGGGTTCGCCCCGGTCACGAGGTTCGGGTAGCTCTGCTCCCCGACCAGGATCGGGAGCGACACGTTCACCGGTGGCGCGCCGTCCTCGGCGAAGGACACCGTCACCTGGTGGCGTCCCGTCTCTGCACCGGCCGGGACGGTCACCTCCACCGGCACGCTCGCGCCGATGGTTCGGCCACCCGGCTGGGCACGGAACACCTGCTTCGCCGGGTCGACGGTCCAGCCAGCCGGGCCGGTGGCGCTCACCTGGCCACTGATCCGGTGGTCCGCGAACACCTCGAA
The DNA here is from genome assembly GCF_043205005.1 of Micromonospora sp. NPDC047620. Classification (NCBI taxonomy): domain Bacteria; kingdom Bacillati; phylum Actinomycetota; class Actinomycetes; order Micromonosporales; family Micromonosporaceae; genus Micromonospora; species Micromonospora sp. NPDC047620. The sequence goes on from NZ_JBIDDG010000019.1 coordinate 107,970, forward strand.
GGTGACCTGGAACCGCTTCGTCTTCCCGGGCGCGATGAGCGATCCCGGCGGATCGACCGACACGGTGCCGCTGAACACGTCAGAGTAGTGCGGGACGATCTCGTAGATGCGCGGGGCCGCGCTGCCCGATGTCCACCGGATGCGTACCGCGCTGGCCGCGAGGTCCGTGGCCGGCACCTTGGTGAACCCGTCAGCGAGCGGTCCGAGATCCACCCAGGCGCCGTCGACCAGCGCCTGGATCATGCCGTCGGCGGGAGCGGTCGCGTCCTGCACCACGGTCACCGCCGACAGCCAGTGCGGCTTGGTGATCGGAACCGTGATCGCGTCGCCGTCCTGCGGCTTGCCGGCGGCGACGTACGCCGTGTCGTCGCGCCGGTCGGTCAGGTTGCCCAGCGCCGACCCCTGGGTGGCAGCCGGTAGGCCCGTGGGAGCCCCAAGGTCGCCGTACCAGCGGTCACCGATGTAGCCGTCGCTCTGGGAGGCCGCGAAGCTGAGCAGGTCGTCGACCGGACCGGGACTGATCTGGTGCCACGTCCGGTCGAGGATGCCGCGGGCCCGCGCCTGATCCCGTCGTGCCAGCCAGGCGGCTTCGCCGTCCCCCCGGTCCTGGGCCCGGAGGATGGCCACGGCCGCCCGGCCTGCCTGGCCAGTCATTCCGACGCGGTCCAGCCAGGGCCCGATCTGCTTGAGCAGCGCGGGGTTGTCGAGCCGCGCCCGGAGCGCGGCGGGCAGGTCCGCCAGGCGGCGCATCTCACGATCGAGCTGCTCGAGTTCGTCGCCCACCGGCCGGCCCGCCGAGTACTCGGCGATGAGCCGGTTGATGAGCGCGGCGAACTGCGGCCGTGCGGTGTTGTCGAGGACGCTGGCCCGGTTGTTCTCCGCGAACAGCCGAAGCTCCTGGTAGGCGTCGCCGCCGACGGTCTGCAGCGTGCGCGTCCATGAGCGCTCCGGGTCGTAGGCCCCGGGGTTCCAGGCGTAGTCGGCCTGCGTGCCGAGTGAGATCAGCGAGGCCTCCTGGTGCTGGACGAGTTCGTTGAACGAGATGCCGATGACGTCGTCCGCCATGCTGGCGTCGCGGTTCACCAGTGGGCCCAACAGCAGCCGGTTGGGGCTGTAGTCGTTGACCGGGTAGTTGTCCCAGAGCATGATCCGGTGCCGCGGCCAGGCGGCCTGCGCGGCCCGGAGGTCGTCCCTGGTGATGCTCGGCGAGACCACTTCCGGCCCGGTCCAGCAGAGGTCGACGTCGGCGCTCACCAACTCGTCGAACCGGTTCTTGTACGGCGTACGGGCCATGCCCCAGTACTCGGTCGGCACGGTCACCAGACGGGTGGCGCCGGGGTGCTTCTCGATGAACTCGCGTTGGACCAGGTTGGTGACCCCGGCCTGGGCGGCGGCGAGCGGCGACGAGTCGCCCTGGTAGGCGTCCCGGTCCTCCTGGCACGCGAAGTTACCGGACACGTCGTCCCAGGCGATGACGTAACTGCGGATCCCGATCTGCCACAACTGCGCGAAGCGGGCCAGCAGCTTGGCCCGGTCGGACTCGCGCACGTGGCAGATCCCCTGACCGGGTGCCAAGGGCGCCTCCGGCGAGACCCGGTACACGAAATCGACATGACGCGACCGCGCCAGGTCCACGATCTCCCTCAACCGGCCCAGTTCCGCCTCGTCGTAGAGGGAGTCCCAGTTCGAGCCGGTACGCAGATCGTCCGCAGGCCCGTAGAAGAACTGGTTCATCTTGTGCCGAGCCAGGAACTCGATCTGCGAGCGCCGGTCCTCCTGCGACCACACCGGTCCGTAGAACGACTCCATGCCGCCACGAATTCGGTAACCCGGCCAGTCGCGTACCGCTACACCGTCAACCGTTACCCGGGAGCCTTCCGACACGAGCAGCTGACGCAGTGACTGCACGGCGTAGAAGGTGCCGGGGCCGTCCACACCCGCGAGGACGATCCGCGGTCGCCCGAGACGATCAGGCCCGGCCGCCAGGACGTACCCCTCGCCGGGCAACCCCGCTGGCCCCTCGACCCCGAGGGCGTCCAGCACGATGGTGCTCGCCGACGTCTCGCGCGGTCCACCGAGGAGGATCAACGGGCGCGACGTCGACATGTCCGCGCTTCGGACGACCCTGGCTGTGACACCGTGCGCCCCGAGCAGATCCACGAGCGATTCCTCGGCCGCCGAATCCACAGCCGCACCCGCGACGACATCGACATTGCCGGGCAGGACGACGGACCCCGGACGCGGCGCTGCGTGCTGCGGCACCGGAAGAATTCGCGCCGCATCCACCCGATCAGGAGCCTGGGCCTCGCCCCGAGCAGGAGGAGAGCTCACCAGCCCGATGGCGAGCCCGACCAACCCGGCGAATATTCCGGCGCGGCGATAGCCACGAAACGAACGCGACAGAAACATCACACCTCCACTCCTTCAATGTGGCTGGCGCTTGGTATCGGCAGGTATCCCGGCGTGGCGCACACCGGGCGGAGCGCCACGAAGGCTGGGGCCCGAGGTCCGCCGCTCCGGTGGGTCAGCAGGCAGGCGGCCGGTTGGCGGATTCGGGGGTTCGCGCCCGCGCGACGGGCCTCCCGGCGACTGGCTGAGCCGGGCCGGTGCAACCGGACTCGCTCGTGCGGATGCCGCCCAGGTTGACCCACAGCCATCACGACAGTCGCGGCGCCGAACGGCACCTGAGCTCCGCGCCGCATCCTCGACTCCCCACCGAGATCAGCCAAGCCAGACCGGTCTATACCAGTAACAAGAATCCATGCCACGCCTGGCCACGTCAACCCTGCCGCCGAACCGCAGATGCAGGCGGCCGGCCATCAACCGCCGCGCGCAGCACTCGGCGTAACGAGCTCGCGACTCGGCGCGGCGCCGAACCACGTCGATCGGCACGACAGCCACGGAAGCGAAACGAGGCGCACGCACAACCAGACGGTTGTGCGTGCGCCCTCGTGACCGAGGAAGACGCCGACCGGGCGGACGCCCTGCTCCACGCGCTCGCCGACAGCGGCCGCGAGCAGTTGGCCAGCGGCGACGGGCGGCGGTGCGGTCGGCGGCATCCATGCTCACCGAACTCGAACAGGTCTGGCGCCGGCGGTCGACCACGGCCTCGAGCCCGGCGGCCGGGTGACCTACTACTCGGCGCCCTCGCCTACGAACTGCGGGTCGACGACGGGGCGTTCACCCGCGTCCAGGCACTGCTCGGCAGCGCGGGGAGACGTCCCCGACGGAGTTACGGAGCAGCCGGACCATCTGTTCGACCAGCTCGACCGGCGTGTCGTACGTCAGGAACGAGGTCGCCGGTGAACTGGAAAGCCCGACCGCCAGGGCTCCTTCGTGGAATCGCCGGGCAGCGAATCGGTCCAGGGGGAACCGCCGACCATCGCCGGCTCCGGTTCGTCGGCCCTACCCGGCTTCGTCGGATCCTCCGCCTGTTTCGTCGACCCGAGCCCGTCGGCACCGAGCGGGCGGAGTCCATCCGCACCGAGCGGGCGGTCCCGTTCCGATACCGCCGGAATGATCTTGTCGGGGACAACGCCCGCCGGCTCATCGGCGTCCGGCTGCGGCCAGCGCCGCCACCGCTGGGCACTGGCGACCCCGACCAGGAGCAGTGAGCCCAGCAGCAGCGTCGTCCCGGTCCGCACGGGGGTGAGCAGGTCAATCTGGTAACCCGCCACGCTCAGCTTGTGACCGAGTAGATCCAGCAGCCGCGCCGGGCTGAACAACAGGCCTACGTAGCTGATCGAATACGCCAGTCCGGTCAGCACCGAGCCGAGCGGGGAAATCCGTACGGTGGCGATGAGTCCGAGAAGAAGGCCAGCAGCCGCAAGCACCAGCAACGGCTTCAGCAGAGCGTCAGGGTCGAGGGCACCACCACTTTCCTGCGCATCCCCGAACACCCGCAGCGACCGGCCTTGTCCAGCGGCGAGCAGGACCCAGGCCAGCGGACCCACGACGAGCGCGGCGATTACGGTCTTGATGTGTCGCATTCGGGCAAGGTACCGAGCTTCCCTCGTTGACCGGCAACGCGATAAGCAAAACTTAACCCGCCATCACGCTACGTCGTCCCGCGTAGCTGACGGTGCCGAAAGCGGGCTGTCGGCATACGAAACGGGTCGAACGTCCAAAGGGGTCGGACGGGGCTCACGGCGTACCCGTACCTACGACGTCGCCGGATCGACCTCCGCCATGCCGGTGATCCGGTCCCACGCCGGGATGGGCAGGGCGATCACGGCGGCCGGGAAAAGCCCGTGCTCCTCGTTGTCGATGTGCCGGTGCAGCCGGTCCATGGCGGCGAGCACGGCGGGCCAGTCCGGGGCCGTCCGGTCCACCGCACCGAGCACGCCGTGGATGTCGTCGTGTTCGGCGCAGAGCTTGTCGACGGCCTCGGCCAGGCTGCCCTCCTCGCGCAGTTCGACGAAGAGGCCGCTCTCCTCGGTCGCGGTGTGCGGCAGCAGCAGGGAGAGCAGGGCGTCCAGGGTGGCCAGCCTGTCGTCGGTCTCCGCGAGGATGGCCCGGCGGAGCTCGCCGGCCGCGTTGGCGATCTCGTCATGCTCGGCCGACAGCCGGCCGATCAGCGGGAAGTCGCGGCAGCCGCAGTAGTTGCACATGTCCTTCTCCCTTCCTCCAGGCGCGGTTCGATCGTCCACCCGGTGCGGCGTGGCCAGCCAGGCCGAAAGACCCGCCGGCGCCGGGGCGGTGGTCACACCGCCCCGCGTCCCGCAATCCGTCGTCGTGCCGGTCAGCTGGGTGTGAGCGTCCGGCTCAGCCGGATCTGCCACACCTGCGGGCCGTCCTGCAGCCACTCGGTCGTCACCGCGCCGCCGTAGCGCTGGTCGATCTCGGCGAGCAGCGGCCGGGGCGCGTGCGGCGCGACCAGGACCAGCGCGTTTCCCGCCCGCAGCCCGTCAAGGGCGGCGAGCACGGTAGCGTGCCGCTGCCCGTGCGGCAGGTCCCGGACGTCCAGCCGGGGGTCGATGCTCAACACCGGCGCCGCGCCTGCGCCGGCCGGGGCGTCCCCGCCGCAACCACAGGAGCCGCCGCCGCACCCGCCCCCGGCGGCCGGCGTCGCCTCACCCAGCAGGTCGTGCATGCCGGCGAGCAACCCCGCGAGCGAGACGTCCGCGGCTCCGACCAGTAGCGGTACGACCAGGTGGTTTTCCTTGTCGAGGTGCACCGCGAACAGCGCGGCGAGGGCGCGGGCGGCCGCTGCCGCGGGCACCGCGCGGGTGAGGCCGGCCAGCTCGGAGACGAGCCCGACGATCGCCTTGTGCTCACCGAGCATGCCGTCGACGAGCAGCTTCCCCTCGGCGAGTGCCGCCGCGGCGGGGTACAGGGCGGCCTCCTCAGCGTGCGCGTGCGGCAGCAGCTCGGCGTGCAGCCACCGGACGAGTTCGTCGCGAGCGCGCATCGCCTCCGCGTCGTCGCCGCAGCCGGCTGCCTCCACCAGGTGGTTGGTCAGCGTGTCGAGGGTGGTGGCGAGTGCGGCGTGGTGCCGTACGACCGCCTCGGCCGCCTGGCGGTCCGCGGTCGCTTCCGACTGTGACATGGCGCCCTCCCGGGTTTTGATGCCGTTTGACGTTGTAACGTTAACCATCGTGAAAACCCGTCGAGAAGGGCCGGTTGGGGAGACGATCGACACTCCCCGCCATCGGGCCCTCGGCACCCAGAGCCGGACGGCGATCCGCAACCTCGTGCGGCTCTCCCTGCCTCCGGCATCGTCCGGCTCGGGCCGGTCATGACCACGCCCCGGCCGATACCCGTCGCCTGGCGGCTGCCAGCCCTCGCCGCTGGCGGGGTCGCCCTGCTCACCGGTCTGTACGCGGCCCTGCTGCTGCTCGGCACCCGGGTACCCGCGCCCCCGGGACAGCTGGCAGAGGTGCACGGGCCGCTGATGGTCCTCGGCTTCGTCGGGACCCTGATCGCCCTGGAGCGGGCGGTGGCACTGGGCGACCGCTGGGCCCTGCTCGCGCCGGCCTGCTCCGGCGGCGGCGCCCTGCTGCTGGTGCTCACCGGGCCGAGCCTCACCGCCCGCCTGTTGCTGATGGTCGCCTCGGTCCTCCTGCTCGGCGTCTACCGGCAGATCTGGCGGCGTCAGCCGGGCGTCGCGCTGCTCGCCCAGGCTGCCGGCGCGCTGGCCTGGTACGCCGCCACACTGCTCTGGCTCGCCGGACTCACCGTGGCCGAGATCGTGCCGTGGCTGGCCACGTTCGTGGTGGCCACGATCGCGGGGGAACGCTTCGAACTGGCGCGGGTGGCGCTGCCCGCGCGCGCCGGTCGGTGGTTCCTCGGCGCCCTGTCGGCACTGATGGCCGGCGTGACCGCCACCGCCGTCTGGCCCGGCATCGGCCCGTACCTGTTCGGCGCGGGACTGCTCGCCGTGGTGGCCTGGCTCGCCGCCTTCGACGTCGCCCGCCGCACCGTCCGGAGCCGGGGTCTGCCCCGGTACGTGGCGCTGGGCCTGCTCGCCGGCTACGCCTGGCTGGGACTGGCCGGCCTGCTCTGGGCCGGGGCAGGCGCCAGCGCTGACGGCCCCCGCTACGACGCCACCCTGCACGCCGTCTTCCTGGGGTTCACCATGTCGATGATCTTCGTGCACGCCCCGGTGATCCTGCCGGCCGTGCTGCGCCGGCCCCTGCCGTACCAGCGCCTGCTGTACGCGCCGTTGGCGCTGCTGCACGCCTCCCTCCTGGTGCGGGTCGTCATCGGTGACGCCCTGCGGGTGCAGCCGGTGTGGCGTGGGGCCGGCGTGGCCAACGTCCTCGCGGTCCTCGCCTTCGTCGGCCTCGCGGTGGTGTCTTCGCTGCGACCGCCCCGGAACCGGGACACGTCGCCGACCCGACCCGTTCCGATGGCGGTGAGGTGATGGCCGTGACGGACCGGGCGGCCACGCCTCCGTCGACGGGGACCGGCCGGGCCGGCTGGCACCGGCGAGTGAGCGCGCTACCGATGGCGTACCTGGCCGGGCTGGTCGTCCTCGCCTTCAGTCACCCGTTCCTGCCGTCCTGGCGTTGGCTGGCGATCCACCTTCTCCTGCTCGGGGCGGTGACCAACGCGATCATGGTGTGGAGCGCCCACTTCACCGTCGCCGTGCTGCGCGCTCCGGCGCCGCCGAACCGCCGCGGGGAGACGGCCCGTCTCGCCGTCCTCAATGTCGGCGTGGTGGCGGTGCTGTTCGGCGCCCTGGTTGGCCGGCCGTGGGTCGGAGTCGCCGGCGCGGCCCTCGTCTTCACCGCGATCGCCGCCCACGCCCACTGGCTGGCCGGTCGCCTGCGCGCCGCACTGCCCGGCCGGTTCACGGTCACCGTCCACTACTACCTCGCGGCGACCCTCGCGATCGGCGTCGGCATCCCGGTCGGAGCCTGGATGCTGGTGGTGGACGACGCCACTCGTCCCCGGCTGACGCTCTTCCACGCCCACGTCAACCTGCTCGGCTGGGTCACCCTCACCGTCCTCGGCACGCTGCTGACGCTCTGGCCGACGGTGCTGCGCGCCCGGATGGCCGCCGGCGCCGCCCACGCCGCCACGCTCGCCCTGCCCCTGCTGACCACGGGACTCGTCCTGCTCGGCGTCGGGCTGCTCGCCTGGTGGCGTACGGTCATCGGGGTCGGCCTGGTGCTCTTCGTCCTCGGCGCGCTGACCGCGCTGCGCCCCGCCATCACCGCCGCCCGCGCCCGGCCGCCCGCCTCCTTCGCCACCTGGTCGATCGCGGCGGCCGCCGGCTGGCTGCTCGTCGCGCTCGCCGTCGACACCGCGACCCTGCTCGCCAGCACCGGGCCGGAGGCGGCGGCGGGCCGCTTCGGGATCGTGCTCGTCCCGTTGCTGGCCGGCTTCGTCGCGCAGGTCCTCATCGGGTCGTTGAGCTACCTGCTGCCGGTGGTCCTCGGTGGCGGACCGGGGCCGGCGCGGCGCCGCATCGCCATCCTCGACCGCAACTGGCCGCAACGGGTGGCGATGGCGAACGCGGCCCTGGTGGTGTTCGCCCTGCCGAGTCCCCCGTTCGTTCGCATCACCACCTCACTGTTGATCCTCGCCGCGCTGGTGCAGTTCCTCGTGCCGGCCGTGCGGGTCCTACTCGCCGCGCGGAGGTAACCGTGTCCGGGCCCGACCCCACCACGCCGATCCGCCCCCTCGGTGGCGTCGCCGTGGGCCTCACCCTCGTCTTGATCGCCGTCCTGGTCGGCGTCGCCGGCCAGCGGCTCTCCACCGCACCGTCCGATGCCGGCACCACCGCGAACGGATCCGTGCCGGCCTCCGGGCGCACCACCACCGTCTCCGTGGTCGCGCAGGGGATGCGGTTCCAACCGGACCGGATCACCGTTCCGAGCGGCGACCGCCTGGTCATCGAGGTGACCAACCGGGACGACCGCCGCCACGACCTCGTCCTGGCCACCGGCCAACGGACCGCCGCCATCGGCCGTGGGGCGACCGCGCGCCTGGACGCCGGCGTGATCGGCGGACCGGTGGCGGGTTGGTGCTCCCTGCCCGGGCACCGCCAGGCCGGCATGACGCTGACGATCACGACCACCGACACGCCGGCCGGCACCGGTCACGAGAGCGGGCACACCATGCCCGGCGCGGAGGTGCCGCGCGTCGACGCCATGGCCGCCCCCGCGGCGACCTTCACCGCCAGGGACGCCGCCGCGCCAACCGCCCCGCCCGGTCGCCTGCACAAGCGGGAACTGCGGGTGCGCGAGGTGGAGCGCGAGGTCGCCCCGGGCGTACGGCAGAAGCTCTGGACGTTCGACGGCATGGTCCCCGGGCCGGTGCTGCGTGGCAAGGTCGGCGACACCTTCGAGATCACCCTGATCAATGACGGCACGGTCGACCACGGAATCGACTTCCACGCCGGTGCGGTCGCCCCGGACGAGGTGATGCGCCCGATCGACCCCGGGCAGCGGTTGACCTACCGGTTCACCGCCACCCGGGCCGGCATCTGGATGTACCACTGCTCGACCATGCCGATGCTGCACCACATCGGCAACGGCATGTACGGCGCGGTGATCATCGACCCGCCCGACCTGCCCAAGGTCGACCGGGAGTACGTCCTCGTCCAGTCCGAGCTGTACCTCGGCGGCGACGGCGAGCCCGGCGACCTGACGAAAATGCAGGCGGAGCGGCCCGATGCCGTCGTCTTCAACGGCTACGTCGCCCAGTACGCCCACCGGCCGCTACCCGCGCGGGCCGGCGAGCGCGTCCGCGTCTGGCTGCTCGACGCCGGCCCCAACCGGGACAGCTCCTTCCACGTCGTCGGCGCCCAGTTCGACACCGTCTACCGCGAGGGGCGGTGGGAGAGCCGGCCAGCCGACCCCGGCGGGGCTCAGGTGCTCTCGCTGACTCCGGCCGCCGGCGGCTTCGTCGAAACGGTCTTCCCCGAGCCCGGGCACTACCCGTTCGTCAGCCACGCCATGGTCGACGCGGAACGCGGTGCCCGGGGCATCTTCGAGGTGACGCCCTCCTGACAACAGGTCGTCACGGACGGCGTCGGCATCCCGTGCCGACCCGTTGGGCAGCCGCTGCATCCGGTCCGGCGTGGTGTCGCCGGCGGCCTCCGCCGGGACACGGACATCGCCGTCCAGCCGAACCGCGAGACGACACGACACGCCGAAAGGCGAGTGGCTTTCAGGCTGGCGGCGCCGTGGCACCATACCTCTGTCGTCCGTCGCATCGGCGCGGCTCGTCAAGGGAGTCACAATGGCTGGGCTGACGGGGGGACAGCGATGCCCGGCGCCGCTGAGTTCGCATGATCCAGGCACGGCGGGGCCCTACCAGCTGATCGGACGGCTGGGTGCGGGCGGCCAGGGCGTCATCCACCTGGGCAGGGACCGGAACGGCTACCGGGCAACGGTCAAGATGATCAATGCCGACCCGCACCAGAGCCCCTGGATCAGGTCTCAGTTCGCGAAGGAGATCGCCGCCGCGCGACGGGGTCACCCCCTCCTGTGCGGCGCTTCGTCGTGGTGCACGTCGTCCGGCCTGTTGCCCGCCGCCGCACTGGCCAAAACACCGAGCCGAATCCCGGGAAGGCGTCGACAGCCGACCAGGCCACGACCCTGCCCCGGTCCCGGCCCTGACCCACGAACACGATCCGGTCCGCACCGCACTGCGGCTCGGCCGGGCTGGTGGCTGATGTCGACACCGTCAGCCGACACCCTGGAGGGACCAAATGGTTTCAGGTCGATCGACTGCCCGGCCGTGGCTGCCGTACACCGTAGCCATCGTGGCCGGATTCGCGGTCATCGCGGCGGCCTACCTGATCGTCCGGCCGGCGGCGGACGTCGGGTGCACGCCGCTGGCGGTCAGCTCGTCGATCGAGAAGGACGTGCTGCTCGGCGAGCTGGCAGAACGCTACAACAAGAGCAATCGGCGGGTCGGTGGCCGGTGCGCCGTTGTGACCGTACATGGCCTCTCCTCCGGTGCGGCGACGGACGCGCTGGCCGGCGAATGGTCAGTCAAGCAGCCCAACCTGCCACGGCCGCAGGTGTGGTTGCCGACATCAACCCTGTGGACCGGGCAGTTGAAGTTGCGGGACGAGGCCGCCGGGCGTCCGGCGCAGACCCCCGGCCAGTACCCGTCGATCGCGAACAGCCCGCTGGTCATCGCCATGCCGCAGCCGAAGGGAGAGCTGCTCCAACAGCAGGGTCCACTCGGCTGGGGTGAGATCCTGGGCTCGTCTGGGCGCACGGGCTGGGCCACCTTCGGTCGCCCCGAGTGGGGGCGGTTCACGTTCGGCAAGGTCAACCCGAACCTGTCCACCTCTGGGCTGGCGGCCACGATCGCGAGCTACTACGCGGCCATCAACCGGGCCAGTGACCTCACCGAGAGCGACCTCGCGAATCCGGCGGTGACCCAGTACGTCCGCCGCATCGAGGCCAACGTGTCCCACTACAGCGACGACATCGTGGATCTGCTGAAGGACCGCGCCGAGGCGGACCTGTCCGGCACGGCGGCTCCGACGGACATGAGCGCGGTGGTGACGCAGGAGGAGTTGGTCTACCAGTACAACGAGGGGGAGCTGAGCCCGACCCGGGGCGAGAAGCCGAGGGTCCCGCTGGTCGCGGTGTATCCGAAGGAGGGCACGTTCAACCTAGACCACCCGTACGTGGTGCTCCCCTCGGCCAGCCCGGAGCAACGTGACGCCGCTGCCGACTTCCTGGCATTCCTTCAGGAGCCGCCGCAGCAGCAGAGCTTCAGCCGGCTCGGGTTCCGCGACCACAAGCAGAACGCGTCCCGTCCGCTGATCGCCTCCGTCGGCGGGCGCGGGGCCCAAGATCTCACCTATTTCGACCCGCCGGATCCCACCGTGGTCAAGGCGATCCTCACCGGCTGGGGCACGCTGCGCAAGAAGGCGAACATCCTCGTGGCCGTCGACACGTCCGGTTCGATGAACGCAAGGATCGGTGACCGGACCAGGTTCCAGGTGGCGACCAGGGCCGCCGCCAAGGGCTTTGGCCTCTTGAACTCCGAGGACCAGGTCGCACTCTGGTCGTTCTCTTCCGAGACGGAACAGCGGCCGAAGTCGCCCTACAGCGAGGAGGTCCGGCTGTCGGCGTTCGACCAGAGGTCGCTCACCAGTGAGATCAACAATCTCCACGTCGAGGGCGGCACCGCTCTGTACGCCACCGTACGGGCGGCGCACCGTCACATGCTCGATCACTATGACCAGTCCCGGATCAACGCGGTGGTCGTACTGACGGACGGCAAGAACGAGTACAACAAGGACAACAATCTCGCCCGGCTGCTCCGAGATGTCGCGTTGGATCCGGAACGACCGATCAAGATTTTCTGCATCGCCTTTGATGAGCAGTCCGATTTCGGGACGCTGGACCGGATCGCCAAGGCGTCCGCGGGCAAGGCGTTCGACGCCCGCGACCCAGCGAAGATCGACGACGCGTTCGTCAAGCTGGTCAGTAGCTTCTAGGACTGCCGTGGCGGCGGGGCGAGCCCGCCGCCACGGCAGCCGCTCGACCGCGGGATCTCACGCGGTGACCGGTTGCCGACCGGACCTACGGGCGAGGCCGCCCATCCGCACCGCGGTAAACACCGCTGCGGCCAGTGCCACGTCCGACAGCAGCATCAGCCCGATCGAGTACGAGCCCTGTGCGCCGAACACCCAGCCCATGACGAGGGGCGGCACGAATCCACCGAGGCCGCCCGCCGCGCCGACCAGCCCGGTGACCGCGCCGACCTGCTCGGGCGGGGCGACCTTGCCGACCAGCGCGAAGACGGCTCCGCTGGCGGCACCGAGCAGGATCGCCATGCCGAGGAGGGCCACCGTGGCCACCGGCATCAGCGACGGCTCGAAGGCCTGGACGACGGCCAGGGCGGCCACCAGGGCGAAGCACCACACCAGCACCGGCACGGGGTGCAGACGGTCGGACAGCCAGCCGCCGAGGGGGCGGGCGGCCACGGCCAGCACCACGAAGCCGGCGGTGCGCAGCGCCCCGTCGGCGGCGCTCAGTTCGTAGGTGGTGCCCAGGTAGGCGGGTAGGTAGACGCTGAAGGCGACGAAGCCGCCGAAGCCGACCGCGTACAGGAAACACAGCTGCCAGGTCACGGTGAGCCGCCCGACGTCGGCCAGTCGCCGCCAGGGGGAGCCGGTGGGCCGGGTGCGGCCGGGGGCGTCCCGCAGCAGCAGGAACGCCAGCACCGCGTACCCGGCGAGGATCGCGGCGACGAGCAGGAACGGAGCCTGGTCGCCGTAGGCGTCGGCCAGCCGGACGGTGGTGAAGTTCGCGATCGCCGTGCCACCCATGCCCACGCCGAACAGCCCGATGGCGAAGCCCCGCCGCGCCGGCGGGTACCAGCCGGAGACGTGCGGGACGCCGACGGCGAACGCGGTGCCGCCGATGCCGAGGAAGAAGCCGGTCAGGATCAGCGCTGCGTAGGAGTTGACCACGGTGAGCGTCAGCACCGGGACGATCGTCGCCACGCTGACCAGGGGAAACACCAGGCGCGCGCCGTACCGGTCGGTGAGTGCCCCGACCGGGATGCGGCCGAGCGAACCGACGACCACCGGCACGGCGACGAGCAGCGACTGGGCGGCGAAGCTCAAGCCGAGCCGCTCCTTGATTCCCGGGCCCAGCGGTCCGAGCAGGGCCCACGCCCAGAAGTTGACCAGAAATCCGAGGGTGGCGACGGCGAGTTGAAGGGGCGCGCCGCTGGTCTTGGCCGGCTGCGTCCGGTTGCCCGTCGCAGGGTTTCTTTCTCCGGTCATGGTCATCGCTTTCTCCGTCGAGATTGTCGAGGGGTGCCCCAAGCCAAAAGAGGATCAGCATGATCCGCTTCCTGGTTCTGAGCCTGTTGCAGCCGAACGGGACGGATCAGGGCCGGAAGGCCCCACTCCGCGGCGCTCGGTGTCGGGAGCGCGTACGCCAGCGGGCACGCCGCCGCCCGGCCGGTCGGCCGGGAGGTGTGCGGAGGCCCCGCATCGGTGGTCAAGTGGCCTCCTCAGGTACGAGGGCGGTCAGGGCGACACGTGCCACGTCGAGGTCGGCATGCCGCCCGACAGCCACCCCGACGAGATACGCCGCGAGCGGGCCTGCCGGACGGCAGACACCGTGCGCCACCGTCCGCACCAGGTCGAGCAGTGCCCGGGTGTCGTCGCTCGACGGCGTCGGCAGGTCGAGCGCCGCCGCAGCGCCGGGGAGCCAGTCGTCCAGCCGTGGGTCGGCCATGATGTCTCCTTCGTGGTTCAGCCGCCGGCGAACGGCGGTAGCACGTCGACCGTGGCGGCCGGAGGTAGGACCTGGTGTTCGTCGCGCCACTGGGTGCCGTCGACCAGGAAGCTGCACGCCCGCAGGGCGGTCCGCAGTTCCGGTCCGTGCCGGTCGCCGATCCGGTCGAGCAGTTCGGCCAGCGTGCCGGCCTGCTGGTCCTCCTCGGGCACTCCGGCGGCGGCCCGGGTGCCGCCGAAGTACCGGACCCGTACGGTGGTCAACGGCCCGTCCGGGTCCGGCCCCGGTGCCGAGGTGGTCCGTCCCAGCCGGTCCGGGTGGGCGTGCGGCCCCACACGGCCAGCAGTGCCCGCTCCGCCTCCTCGGTCCCTCGCGACATACACCTCATGCCTCCGATCGGTCGCTGTGGCGTCCACGGTCGGACCGGTCACGGCACGCCAACCGGAGGGACGCCCGGCAATCCTGCCGACCCGATATCTCACCGGACCGGGCCGAAGGTCCCGAGATCACCGGGCAGTTGCGCCCGTGGTCGAGACGACCGGGGTACGCGGCGGCCACGGATGAGAATGGGGCGATTCGGCGGCTGGGAACAAGCGTCCTCGGCCGTGCCGGCACGGCCGAGGCGACCGTGGCATTCCCGGGTCGAGCGGCCCGCCGACGAGGGTCTCCGGTCCCTGGTGTGCGCCGTTTCCGCCGGGCACCGTCCACGCCGTGACACGGGTTACCACATCGGCATCAGGCGGCGGGCCGCACCGGGCGGGAGCGCCGGTGCGGACACCACGACATGACGTACGGGAGCGCCCGTTCATCGTCATCTGGGAGGCCACCCGGGCCTGCCCGCTGGCCTGCCTGCACTGCCGCGCGTCGGCCCGGCCGCTGCGCGACCCGGCCGAGCTCGACACCGACGAGGCGACGTCGCTCATGGCCCAGGTCGCGGCCTTCGGCCGCCCCGCGCCGCTGTTCGTGATCACCGGTGGGGACCCGTTCCAGCGGCCGGACCTGGAGACGCTGGTCCGCCGGGGGGACGAGCTGGGCCTGCCGGTGTCGGTGTCGCCGTCGGGCACCCCGACGCTCACCCGGGACGCCCTGGCCGGCATCCGGAACGCCGGCGCCCGGGCCATCTCGCTGAGCCTGGACGCGGCCACCGCCGCCGGACACGACGGGTTCCGGGGCGTGCCGGGAGTCTGGGAGCTCACCGGCCGGGCCTGGCAGGACGCGCGTGACCTGGGACTCAAGGTCCAGATCAACACGACGGTCACCCGGGACACGGTGCGCGACCTGCCGGGGATCGCGGCCCAGGTGCACGATCGGGGCGTCTCGCTGTGGAGCGTCTTCTTCCTCGTGCCGACCGGTCGTGGACGGGCGCTGGCGGGCCTGGACGCGGCGGAGACCGAGGACGTGCTGCACGTGCTCTACGACCTCGGGGAGACCGTGCCGGTGAAGACCACCGAGGCGCACCACTTCCGCCGGGTCTGCCTGCAACGCGACGCGCTGGCGCGCCGCGGGGAGGACCCGGTGACGGCGTTCGGGTTGGGGCCACTGTACCGGGAACTGCGCGCGCGGCTGGACGAGCACGGCCTGACCGGTCGGGCCGATCGGGTGCGACGGGCGCCACTACGGGTCAGCGCGGGCAATGGCTTCGTCTTCGTCTCGCACCGCGGGGACGTCCACCCGAGCGGGTTCCTGCCGCTGCCCGCGGGCAACGTTCGGCGGCTGTCGCTGGTAGACATCTACCGCGACTCCGAGCTGTTCACCGGCCTGCGGGATCCGGGGCGGCTGCGGGGACGCTGCGGTGCCTGCGAGTTCCGCGCGGTGTGCGGGGGATCTCGGGCCCGGGCGTACGCGGTCACCGGGGACCTGTGGGGACAGGACCCGTCCTGCGGCTACCTGCCCGGCTCGTTGCCCTGGCCAGCGGAGAAGTGACCAGTTGTCGTCCCTCCCTGCGGATCTCTCTCTGTCGGCCTCGCCAAACCCGTCCCGCCGGGACCAGGGGTCCCGGTCGCTGTCGGGAATGTGAGCGGGAGAACGTGACTCCCGGGTTTTTACGGCGGGCGACGTTGTAACGTTGTCTAGCGTGGAAACCGCGAGGACAGGGCCGATCGGGGAAGTGATCGACACGGGCCGGCACCGGGCGCTCGGCACCGCGAGCCGGGCCTCGATCCTGGAGATCATCAAGGCGTCCGGGGGCGGCATGACCATCGCGGAGGTGGGAGAGCGGACGGGGCTGCACCCGTCGACCGCCCGCGCCCACCTCGACCGGCTGGTCGACGCGGGCCTGCTGGTCAAGGCCCGGGCCAGCGGCGGCCAGCCGGGCAGGCCGGCCTGGCGCTACCGGACGGTCGCAGCCGAGGCGCCTGCGCCCGCGCCGTACCGGGCCCTGGCCGTCGCGCTGCTCGACCACCTGTCTCGGCGTACCCGGGGTGACGTGCGGGCCGAAGCCACCCGGGCCGGGCAGGACTGGGGCCGGCAACTGGCCGCCGTCACCCCGCCCGGTGACGACCCGACCGATGTTCTCCTCGCCGTGCTGCGCGGCCTCGGCTTCAGCCCTCGCCTGCACCACAACGGCGACGGGCGGACCGAGATCCACCTGCACACCTGCCCCTTCCTGGAGCTGGTGAACCGCAACCCGGACGCGATCTGCAACCTCCACGTCGGTGTGGTCCAGGGTGCCCTGGAGCAGTCCGGGGCCCCGTCCGCCAGCGCCGTCCTCGAGCCGTTCGGCGCGCCGGACGCCTGCGTGGTGCGCCTGGTCGTGCCCACGGCCGACACCGCCGGCCGGCGTCGCTCGGGAGCCCGGACGGCGTCGCGACGAGCGCCAGCTCCACCCAGCCGTGCTGGCGGACCCCGGCCCTTGCCGCCGGCGGCTGCGCCCCGCTGACCGGCCGGTAGGCGGCACCACCGCCGACCCGACCCTGCCCCTGCCCGCGGCACGACGGTGTCGGACGGCACGGTAGGCCGACGAACCGCGCCGCTGCGGCACGGGCGAGACGGAACCTGCCCCGCCGCGACGCCGCCGCCCGGCGAGCACGTGCGTCGCGTCGTCGACGAGCGGTGTTCCCGCCGCTGACGGCGCCAGCACGCTCGGCCCGCTCGTGAGCCGGCAGCCCTTCCTGATTCACCGTGCCTTGACCACGGCCTCGCGGCAATTCGGCCGCCGGGCGTTGCCACCGCCGTTTCCCGCGAGGTCAGGACTTTGGTCCTTCCGGATCAGGACCGCAGCCTCCCGATCCGGAGGTTGTCGCAACGGAGGCTGTGGTGGTGCGGCGCGGCAGCGCGGCACCGACGCGCCACGGGCCGTCGCCTCACTCGACGCCGAAGGAGTGACCGCCGTGTCACCACACCGATCGCCGGACGCCGCCCAGCCTCCCGCGACGGACCAGGTTCCGGGCGTGGCGCCGCTGCTGGCCGCTCGCCGCTTCCTGACCGGGGCGACGACCGGCGACCATGGTCGAACCCTGCACCAGGTCGAGGAAAACGGCTGGGAGTCGTTCTACCGCGACCGCTGGCGCTACGACCGCGTCGTCCGCTCCACCCACGGCGTCAACTGCACCGGCTCGTGCTCCTGGAACGTCTTCGTCAAGGACGGACTGATCACCTGGGAGCACCAGGCCACCGACTACCCGACGACGGGTGCGGACTCCCCGGACTACGAGCCGCGCGGCTGCCCCCGGGGCGCCTCCTTCTCCTGGTACGAGTACTCCCCGTCGCGGGTACGCCACCCGTATGTGCGCGGGGTCCTTGCCGAGATGTTCCGCGAGGCGTACCAGCGCCTCGGCGACCCCGTGTCGGCCTGGGCCGAGATCGTGGAGAATCCGCTGAAGGCACGGGCCTACAAGAGCCAGCGCGGGCGCGGCGGTTTCGTCCGTGCCACCTGGGACGAGGCGATCACCATGATGGCCGCCGCGCACGTCTACACCACCAAGACGTACGGGCCGGACCGGGTCGTGGGTTTCTCGCCGATTCCGGCGATGTCGATGGCGTCGTTCGCCGCCGGCACCCGCTACCACGCGCTGCTCGGCGGCACGCTGCTCAGCTTCTACGACTGGTACGCCGACCTTCCGGTCGCCTCGCCCCAGATCTGGGGTGACCAGACCGACGTGCCGGAGGCGGGCGACTGGTGGAACGCCACGTACCTGATGATGTGGGGTTCCAACATCCCGGTGACCCGCACCCCGGACGCGCACTTCCTGGCCGAGGCCCGCTACAAGGGGACCAAGGTGGTCGCGGTCAGCCCGGACTACGCCGACAACGTCAAGTTCGCCGATGACTGGCTCGCCCCGCACCCCGGCACCGACGGCGCTCTCGCCATGGCGATGGGCCACGTCATCCTCACCGAGTTCTTCCGCGACCGGCAGGTGCCGTACTTCACCGACTACGTGCGCAGCTACACCGACCTGCCGTTCCTGGTCACGCTCCGGCAGCGCGCGGGCGGCGGGTGGACGCCCGACCGGTTCCTCACCGCGGCCGACCTCGGCGACGACGGTGGCGAGCACAAGACGGTGCTGGTCGACGAGCGTACGGGCGAGCCGGTGGTGCCGAACGGCTCGCTCGGCTTCCGCTACGGCGCCCGGGACGCCGGCCGGTGGAACCTGGACCTTGGCGATGTCGTGCCCGCCCTCGGACTGCTCGGCCGTACCGACGACGCCGTGGAGGTCGACCTGCCCCGCTTCGACGTCGGCGACTCCGAAGGCGGCACCACGATGCGCCGCGGCGTGCCGGTCACGCGTGTGGGAGACCACCTCGTCACCACCGTGTTCGACCTGCTGATGGCCCAGTACGGGGTGCGCCGCGGTGACCTGCCGGGTGAGTGGCCGACCGGGTACGACGACGTGGACGCCCCGAACACCCCGGCCTGGCAGGAGCAGATCACCGGCGTGCCGGCGGCGCTCGCCGCGCGGATCGCCCGCGAGTTCGCCCGCAACGCCGAGCGCAGCCGGGGTCGTTCGATGATCGTCCTCGGCGCCGGCGCGAACCAGTGGTTCCACTCCGACATGACGTACCGGGCCTTCATTTCTCTCGTCACGCTGACCGGCTGCCAGGGCGTCAACGGGGGCGGCTGGGCGCACTACGTCGGCCAGGAGAAGGCCAGGCCGCTGACCGGCCAGCAGCACATGTCGTTCGCCTTCGACTGGCAGCGCCCGATGCGCCACCAGGCCTCCACCCCGTTCTGGTACCTGCACACCGACCAGTGGCGCTACGAGCGGGTGCCCGCCGACGAACTGTCGTCACCGCTGGGTACCGGCCGGTTCGCCGGGATGGCGTTCGCGGACACGGTCGCGGCCGCCCAGCGGATGGGCTGGAGCCCCGGCCACCCGGCGTTCAACCGCAACCCGCTGGACCTCACCGACGAGGCGGCCGCCACGGGCCGCACGGTCCAGCAGTACGTGGTGGACGAACTGAAGGCCGGCCGGCTCAAGGCGGTGGCCGAGGACCCCGACGACCCGATGAACTTTCCCCGGTGCCTGACGCTGTGGCGGGCCAACCTGCTGGGCTCCTCGGGCAAGGGCAACGAGTACTTCATGCGGCACCTGCTCGGCGTGGACTCCCTCGCGAGCGCGGAGGAGTGCGCCCCCGGCCAGCGGCCCCGCGACGTGGTCTGGCGCGACGAGGCGCCGACCGGGAAGCTGGACCTGCTCACGTCGATCGACTTCCGGATGACCAACACCGGCCTGCACGCCGACATGGTCCTGCCGGCCGCCACCTGGTACGAGAAGCACGACATCTCGACCACCGACATGCACCCGTTCGTGCACGCGTTCAGCCCGGCCGTCGAGCCGCCGGCGGACGCGCACACCGACTACGACACCTTCCTCGCCCTCGCCGACCGGTTCAGCGAACTGGCCAGCGTTCACCTGGGTGTGCGCCGGGACGTCCTCGCGGTGCCGTTGCAGCACGACACCCCGGACGAGTTGGCCACGCCCGGTGGCCGGGTACGCGACTGGAAGGCGGGCGACTGCGAGCCCGTACCCGGTGTCACGATGCCGAAGCTGGTCGAGATCGAACGCGACTACCCGCTGATCGGCGCCAAGATGCGCGCGGTGGGCCCGCTGCTGGACACCCTCGGCACCACCACCAAGGCGATCACGGTCGACGTCACCGCGGAGGTCGAATACCTGCGGCACCAGAACGGCGTGGTCGCGGACGGCCCCTTCGCCGGGCGCCCGTCGTTGGCCACCGCCGACCGGATGTGCGAGGCGATCCTCGCGTTGTCCGGCACCACCAACGGCCGGGTCGCCGCGGCCGGCTTCGCCGCCTTGGAGGAGCGTACCGGGCAGCCCTTCGTCGACCTGGTCGCCGGGCACGAGCAGGACCGGATCTCGTACCCGGACACCCAGGACGCGCCGCGGCCGGTCTTCACCAGCCCGGAGTGGTCGGGGTCGGAGAAGGGCGGCCGCCGGTACTCGCCGTTCACGCTCAACGTCGAACGGTCGAAGCCGTGGCACACCCTCACCGGCCGGCAGCACTTCTTCGTCGAGCACGACTGGATCGCCGAACTCGGTGAACAGCTGCCGGCCTTCCGCCCGCCGCTGAACATGGCGCGCCACTTCGGCACGCCCGGCGAGCTGGTGGATGGCGGTGTGACGGTGCGGTTCCTGACCCCGCACGCCAAGTGGTCGATCCACTCCATGTACCACGACAACGAGCTGATGCTCGCGCTGTCGCGGGGCGGGCCGGTGATCTGGATGAGCGTCGAGGACGCCGCGAAGATCGGCGTCAGGGACAACGAGTGGGTGGAGGCGCACAACCGCAACGGCATCGTCGTCGCCCGGGCGGTGGTCAGCCACCGCATGCCCGAGGGCACGGTGTTCCAGTACCACTCGCCGGAGCGCACGGTGAACGTGCCGAAGGCCGAGAAGAAGGGCCGCCGCGGCGGCTACCACAACTCGATGACCCGGTTGCTGATCAAGCCCACCCACCTCGCCGGTGGGCACGCCCAGCTCACCTACGCCTTCAACTACTACGGCCCGATCGGCAGCCAGCGCGACGAGATCACCGTGATCCGCCGGCGCGACCAGGAGGTGGAGTACTGATGCGGATTCGTGCGCAGGTCGCCATGGTGATGAACCTCGACAAGTGCATCGGCTGCCACACCTGCTCGGTGACATGCAAGCAGACCTGGACCAACCGTGAGGGCACCGAGTACGTGTGGTTCAACAACGTCGAGACCAAGCCGGGCATCGGATACCCCAAGCACTACGAGGACCAGGACCGCTGGCACGGCGGGTGGAAGCTCGACGGCAAGGGGCGGCTGACCCTGCGCTCCGGCGGGCGGGTCAAGCGGCTGACGCGGATCTTCGCCAACCCGGACCTGCCGTCGCTCGACGACTACTACGAGCCGGCGACCTTCGACAAGGACATCCTCGTCAGCGCGCCCGCCGGCCTCACCGACACGCCGGTCAAGCGGCCGTACTCCGCCCTGACCGGCGAGCCCATGTCGGTGCAGTGGGGCGCGAACTGGGAGGACAGCCTCGGCGGCGCCCACGAGCGCGCCGACGCGGACCCGAACATCGCGCGTATGCCCGCCGACGCCGCGGCGAAGGTCAGGTTCGAGTTCGAGAAGACCTTCATGTTCCACCTGCCGCGCATCTGCGAGCACTGCCTCAACCCGGCGTGCGTGTCGGCCTGCCCTTCCGGCGCGATGTACAAGCGGGAAGAGGACGGCATCGTGCTGGTCGACCAGGACAAGTGCCGGGGCTGGCGGATGTGCGTGTCGGCGTGCCCGTACAAGAAGGTGTACGTCAACCACGCCACCGGCAAGGCCGAGAAGTGCACGCTGTGCTTTCCGCGTATCGAGGCCGGGCAGCCCACCATCTGCTCCGAGACGTGCGTGGGGCGGCTGCGCTACCTCGGCATCGTCTTCTACGACGAGGACGGCGTGCTCGCCGCCGCATCGGTACCGGACGAGCACGACCTGCTGGATGCCCAGCGCGACGTCTTCCTGGACCCGCACGACCCGGCGGTGCAACAGGCGGCCCGCGACGCTGGCATGCCCGACGAGTGGATCGAGGCGGCGAAGCTGTCGCCGGTGTGGCGGCTGATCAGTGAGTACCGCATCGCGCTGCCGCTGCACCCCGAGTACCGCACGCTGCCGATGGTCTGGTACGTGCCCCCGCTGTCGCCGGTGCTCGACGCGGCCGGCGCGGCCGGCCGGGACGACACGGACGCCGACGAGGTGTTCCACACCATCCGGGACCTGCGTATCCCGGTGGAGTACCTGGCCGAGCTGTTCACCGCCGGCGACGCCGACGCCACCGCCGGCGTGCTGATGAAGCTGGCCGCCATGCGCTCGTACATGCGCGCCCGCACCCTGGACGGCACCGTCGCCGAGGACCTGTTGGACCGCATCGGGATGACCGCCGACCAGGTCGAGTCCATGTACCGGCTGCTGGCGATCGCCAAGTACGACGAGCGGTACGTCATCCCGACCGCTTACCGCGCCGACGCCGCCGCCCTCGAGGCGCAGGCCGCGCAGGCCGGCTGCTCACTCGACTGCGAGGGCGGACCCGGTATGGGGGGCGAGGCGACGGTCGCAGCGGCCGTGGAGCGCTTCCACCTCGTCGACGGCGAGGACGACGTGCACGTCGGCCGGCGCGGGCTGGTCACCCGTCGCCGCGACGGGCGGGCCGGGCTGTCCATCAACCCGCTGCGGGGCCAGTCATGACCGCCTCCGCCATCGACACCGTCCCGGTTACCGCGGCCGACCGGATCCGGCTGTTCCAGCTCACATCCGTGTTGCTCAGCTACCCCGACGCCGACCTGCTCGGCGCCGGCAGCGAGCTGCGCGGCGCCGCCGCGCGGATCGGGCACCCGCGGCTGCGCGGCCAGGTCGAGGAGTTCCTCACCTGGCTGCTGGGCACCGCGCCGATCGACGTACAGCGGCACTACGTGCAGACCTTCGACCTGCGCCGCCGCTCCGGCCTGTACCTGACGTACTACCTGCACGGCGACACCCGCAAGCGGGGGATGGCGCTGCTCATCCTCCAGCAGCGCTACCGCGCCCACGGACTGCGGCTGGCCGGCGGCGAGCTGCCCGACCTGCTGCCGGTCGTGCTCGAGTTCGCCGCGACCGTCGGCCCCGGTGCGGGGGAAGCGCCGCTGCGCCAGCACCGGCGCGGTATCGAACTGCTGCGCGCCGCGCTGGCCGATCTCCGCACGCCCTACCACCTGCTCCTCGACGCGATCACCAGCGCCCTGCCCGCGCTGACCGACGCCGACCGGGACGCCATCGCGGCGCTCGCCCTCGACGGCCCGCCCGTCGAGTCCGTTGGCCTGGACGCCCTCGGTCCCGACGAGCTCACCGGCGTCGGCCTCGCCCCCTACCCCACCTGCCGCCCGTCGGAGGCGCCGCGATGAACACCGTCATCTGGATCGTCCTGCCCTACCTGTGCCTGTCGGTGTTCGTCGCTGGCCACGTGTGGCGGTGGCGACACGACCAGTTCGGGTGGACCACCCACACCAGCCAGCTGTTGGAGAACCGGATCCTGCGCCTGGGATCGCCGCTGTTCCACCTCGGCGCGTTCGGCGTCATCGGCGGGCACGCCATGGGGCTGCTGGTGCCGGCCTCCGTCACCGAGGCCGTGGGCATCTCCGAGCACGCCTACCACCTGACCGCCGTCTGGGGCGGCACCATCACCGGCCTCATGCTCGTTGCCGGACTGGCCCTGCTCATCGCCCGTCGCTTCGTCAACGGGCGGATCCGGCGTAAGACCACCGTCATGGACAAGGTGCTCTATGCCGCGCTGGCGGCCATGGTCACGCTCGGCATGATCGCCACTGTCGCCACCAACCTGCTCGGGAGCGGGTACGACTACCGGGAGACGATCGCTGTCTGGTTCCGCAGCGTCTTCTGGTTCGCGCCGCGCAGCGACCTCATGGTCGGCGCGCCGCTGGTCTACCAGCTGCACGCCATCGGCGGTTTCCTGTTCCTGGCACTGTGGCCGTTCACCCGGCTCGTTCACGTCTGGTCTGCACCGCTGGCCTACCTGTGGCGCCCGTACGTCGTCTACCGCGCGCGCCGCGCCCCCGTCCCGGCCGCTCCCGCCTCGCCGGCCGCCGTGCGCGAGGCGACCGCCCGCCGGCCCGGGTCACCGGTTCGGTGATGGGCAGGAACGACCGTCACCCCCGCGTTCAAACTAGGGTGGGGACTGACGAACTCACGGACACCGGCGGAGGAGACGTGGTCGACTACCTGCCCACCATCTACAAGCAGTTCCTCGAACGCTTTCCCGAGGTCGCCGAGGCACAGGGGGTGCTCGCCCGCCTCGTACGTGAGCGCAGCCCCTTCGACGAGCGGACCGACCGGCTGATCCGACTTGCCATGGCGATCGGAGCCGAGGCCGAGGGGGCGGTGCGCTCCAACGTTCGCAAAGCCATCGAGCACGGAGCAACACTCGACGAGGTGCGCGCCGTCGCCCTCGGCGCCATCACCACGTGCGGCTTTCCCACCGCGATCGCCGCCCTCGGCTGGATCGAGGAAGTGGCGGGGGCCGAGAACTTCCCCGACGGCGGCGCAGCCGCGTCGTAGGCCCGACAACCGGAGTCGGCGGCGAAGCCGCCGTCGCGCCAGAGTTCGTACGCCGACGGCACGGGCCCGTCGGGCGGGGTGGTCGACGAGATCGCCGCCGGCCTGCCGAAACAGGCATGGCAGCGCGTCTCTGCCGGCACCCGAACCCGTTCCGTTGCGTCACCCGGTCGCCGTCGCCGGGCATCGACCCGGCACGGCGGGCCGCCGACGTCATCGCCTGCTCCCTCTTCCGACGCAGGCATCAAGCCGCCACCAAGGCCAGCCGTCACACCCGGCAAGCGCTCACGGAGCCCTGAGACAGATCTCCGACTGGAGCATCTGGGCGGCTGGTCTCTAGTGCCGCATCAGGCAACGTTTGCCCTGTCGTGACGTGACGCGCCGTCCGGATGCTGGCTCGGACGGCGTGGTGTCGCCAGGCTGTCCGGGTGGTAGACCGAGTACGCGTCCGGGAGATCGACGACGACGAAGGGCAGCGCCTGTTGCGGATCATCCGTCGGGGCACCGGATCGGTGGTGACCTGGCGACGGGCGCAGATGATCCTGCTGTCCGCGCAGAGCATGCCCGCGGCGAAGATC